>JAYTBY010000651.1:0-3017 GCA_043736755.1 Planctomycetota bacterium
TCCGCGTCGCCACGCGCGACCCGCGCATCGAGGGCGCGACCGGCGAGCCAGTTCACGACCGCGCGTCGCTCGTGAGCAGGTTTCGCGCCGGCGGCGCGCAGTCGTTCGACGAGGCTTTGCACGACAGGATTCTAGCGGGATGCGCCGCTCAGACCGGTCCGAACGTGCGCCGCACGAGCGCTCCGCCGCACCAGCCGGCGGCGAGGCAGACCGTGATCGTCGCGAGGACGTACCCGCCCGCCGCCAGGGGACCGCGCGTTTCGATGAGCGCGAGCGACTCCTGGTTGAACGTCGAGTACGTGGTGAATCCGCCGAGCACGCCGATCCCGAGGAACGTTCGCGGCCAATCCGTGCTCGCCCGCTCGGCCGCATATCCGACGAGCGCGCCCAACGCGAAGCTCCCGACCACGTTCACCGCGAAGGTGGCCCACGGGAATCCTCCGCTCGGCGTCGCCCCGACGAGGATTCCCACTCCGAATCGCGCCAGCGATCCGAGACCGCCTCCAAGGAAGACGAGGAGTGCTGCGCTCACTTGGCCTCGAGAGGAAACATCGGCGCGATGCGCATGCGCGCCTTCGGGTCGAGACGCACGTCGGTTCGGCCACGCTGGGCGATGATCTTCGCTTCGGCGCGGTTTTCAGCACGCAAAGCGACTTCGACGAGCGCCTCGTACGTTGCGATCGACGTGTCGAAGCCGATCAGCGCGTCGGCGAGCAACGTGGCTTCCGAGAGTCGCTTCACGGCAAGCAACGCTTCGTAGTCGCGCGCGGTGTCCTCGCGCACGAGCCGCAGGCTGCGTTTCGTCTCCGCATCGTTCCCGAGTGCAGCCGTCTTCGTGTGCGCGACCTTGCGCGTCTCGAAATCGACACGCGCATCCGCGACGAGCTCGGACAGATCCTGGTAACGACGATCCGTGTAGAAGAGGTCGCGCAGCGTCGGCGCGATGCGTTTGCGCAGCGATTCGGCCTGCTCCTTGCGTTCGCCTTCGAACTGGGCCAACGCGTCGTGCACGCTCAACCGACGCGTGTCGAGCTTCAGCTTCGAGCACAGGTCCAACCAGCGCGCGAACTCATCGTCACTCGCTTCCGCCGTCACGATGCGCGGCTCGAGCGCCGCCGCGAGTCCACCGATCGTGTCCGCGGCCTTCGGATAGATGCGCGCCAGACGCAAGAGCTCCTCGAACGCCTCCGCGCCCATCGGCCCGCCTTGCTGGTGGACCGCGAGGTATTCGTCGAGCGCCGTGTCGAGATCGCCACGGTCACACAGGATGTCCGCGTAGCGCAGACGCATCTCCGGATCCGCCTCGCGACCCTTGCGCTTCTTCTGCAAGCGCTCCATCGGATCGCCGCCCTTCAGGATCTCGTCACCCTCCGCACGCAGCGTCTTCGAGTCCTTCACGCCGACGATGCGATCGAGCTCGGTGCCCTTCGCATCCACGAACAGGTAGGTCGGAGTCTTGCGCACGCGATAGCGGTCCGCGATCGCCGCGTTGGCGTTCCGATCGACCTGAATCGCGACGACTTTCTCGTCGAGCCACTGGCGGAGCTTGATCTCCTTCAGCATGTCCTCGGCGACGCGCTTGCACTCCTCCTCGCCCGTGCACAGCAGCAGCATGACGGGACGCCGTTCGATGCGCGCCGTGGCCTGTGCCGCTTCGAAATCGAGCGGACGGAGCCCCACGGGCCGGTTTTCAGCGGGGGAGGCGCCGATCGTGAACGACAGCGCGAGCAAGACTGCGGAAAGGGAGCCCATTCGGTCGATTCAGGCAGGATACCCTTCTCGCAGCGACGAAGTGCTCGCAACGACGAAGTGTGACCGGACCATGCTGACCCTCGCTCCCTGCTTGCTCGCCGCGCTCGCCATCCCTTGGGCCGAGACGCCGGCTCCTCACCTGACTTTGTCGATCGCTGCGACGGACGTGCAGGTGCGACTGCCGCTCGAGGGTTGGCTCGATGACCCCGCGCGCCTCGCACTCTTGCGGCGTAGCGGCGGCGAGTTCGTGCTGGCCGCTGGCCACCTCGGGTCCGATGACATTCGCGTGACGATCCACGGTGGCCCCGTCCCGTCGATGGACGGCGAGAAAGCACGCCGAGGCGCGCTCGGTGACCGACTGCTCGGCATGGGGCTCTCCACGATCGCGGGGTACGCATCAGCGCAGACGATTCGCCAGTTAAAGTCGCCGTATCGCGAGTTCGACCGTCACGTGTTCTTGATCGGCGCCGGCGCGCTCGCTCACCTGCAGTGCATCGCTCTGGAAGGCGAAGAGCCGGAGAAGTTCGGCGACGCGCGCTTCGAGCAGATCGTCAAGGATGCGCGCTTCGCGGTGGTCCGTCGCACGGAGTGGAGCGATCTACCCGCGCGCTATCTCGAGCTGTCGCATGCTGCCGCGATCCGCGCCGACGGTGCCACATGGTTGCTCGAGCAAGCGAACGCCGACACCGCGGACTGGATCGTGAAGCTCGCGGCGTTCGAGCACGCGGTGGCCGCGCAATCGAAGGACGAGGCCGTGCTCGAGCTCGGCGGCGACATCCGCGCACAGCTGATTTCCCGCGAGAAACGCACGCACGAGGAGGATGCCGGCCTCCTGCTCGCCGAGGACGGGTTGGGCCTGACACTGCTGCGCATGAATGACGCCGCGGGTGCAGCGGATCACCTCGCGATCGCGCTCGATCTCGCCGGGACGTTCGGCCCGCGCGTCGTGGCACGCATGAGCCTGAGCCTCGCTTGCGTGCCTGCGCAGAAGAGGGACTCGGACGGAGTCGTCGCGCTCATGGAGGCGGCCTACGCTCTGGAACCGGCGTTGCGCTATCGCTTCCAACACGAGCCGTTGCTGACTCCGGTCCACGACGATCCGCGCGTGCAGAAGCTGCTCGTGGTCACGCTCGATCCGAAGTCGAATCGCAGCCTCGGTCGCTAGCAGCCCGTTCTAAAAAGTCCGGCCGCCTGAAGAAGCGTGCCGTCGCACTGCTGCGTCGGACTCCTCGCGATCGGGTAGGCGCCCCCGTTGCCGAGGGCGC
>JAYTBY010000652.1:0-6567 GCA_043736755.1 Planctomycetota bacterium
AGCTTCGGCGGCGAACCCGCGAGCCATGCGGATTTCGTGCGCATGTCCGCGCTGTGCGACCGCCTCGTGGGAGCGTCGGCCCGATGAACGCCCCGTCGAACGCGAAAGCCTGGGTCGGTGGGGGCGTGGTGCTGCTCCTCATCGTGGTGCCCATCGTGCTCACGACCGGTGCACGACCTGGATCGAAGATCCAGGGATCGATCGGTTCCGCCGAGGACGACGGTCGGCGCGCGCTCGCGCTGCTCCTCGGCCGCGCAGGAGTCGCGGCGGAAGGTTGGCGACAGGTTCCGGCCGCGTTGCCCCAGGGCGCGCACGGGGTTTGGCGCGCGGAAGACGGCGGACGCGATGGGGGCTCCGTAGGCCCGTTCGGTAGAGCCAAAGCGGACGAGGACGCGTCGAACGCAGACAAGTCGAACGCAGACGAGTCGAACGCAGACGAGTCGAACGAGGACGCGACGAGCGAGGACAAGCCCGCATCCAAGGAAAGCCTGAAGAACTCAGGGCTACCGACGATCGGCATGCACGCGCCCGAGCACTACACGATGTTCCTCGAGGGCGGTGGCACGCTCTTCGTGGAAGGGCGTCGCGGCATCGAGTTCCTGCGCGACGATCTGGAGCTCGAGAGCGCCGAAGGGCTCGAGCTCGCCGTGATCGACGGCGACGGGCCGCGTCAGATCCGCTTGGCCTCGGGCGAACTGCTCGAGATCGAGACCGACTTGGCGTTCGCGCCGCTCGATCCGAGTTCGACGGCGCGCGACATCGCCGTCGTCCTCGATCAGGAAGGCGCGGGAGAGAAATCGTACGCGATCGAGGTCCCGGTCGGTGCCGGTCGCGCGATCGCGATCGCCGATCCGCAGGCCTTCCTGAACGTCGCGATCGGCGACCTCGATCACGCGCTGCTCGCCGTGCGTCTCGCTGAAATCGTCGCACCCGGTGGGCGGCTGCTCCTCGACGAGTACTCGCTCGGCTTGTGGGAGCCGGAGGGCATGGTCACGGTCGCACTGCGGCCCAACCTGGCCCTCGCGAGTCTGCACATCGTCCTCTTCGCCCTCGTGTGGGGTTGGATGCGCGCTGTGCCGCGCGCGTTCCCGCGCGATCCCGAACCGCTCGACGCGTTCTCGCCCGTGCTGCGTGCTCGCGCGCAAGCGCGGATGTTCGAACGCGCGCACCATGCGGAGTTGCTCACTCCCGCAGCTCGCGGGGCGAGCTTCGACAGGATCGCGCGGATCCTGCGCCTGCCGAAGCGCCGCGTGGGCCGCGAGGACGTGGGGCCCACGCGTCAGGACGTCGATCGACTCGAGCTCGCGATTGGCGGGGAGCCCGGCGCGCGCGCGACGGAACTGCTCGCCACACGCGTCGTCGTCGCGCGCGCGGACATCGAACGGTTGGCGATCGACCTCGCACGGCTCGAAGTGGACATCCGTCGTCGTGGAGATCCGCACGCGGATCGAGGAAAGTAGACGCATGACTTCGAATCCGATGAGCGCCAAGGATCTGGCGGCCAGAGTGAACGAGGAGGCCCGACGCGTGGTCGTCGGCCTCGAGCGCGAGGTCGAGCACGCCGTGATCGCGCTGCTCGCGGGTGGGCACGTGCTGCTCGAAGGTCCGCCCGGCGTCGCGAAGACGCTGCTCGTGCGCACGATCGCGACCGCGCTCGGCGGGCGCTTCGGTCGCATCCAGTTCACGCCCGACCTCATGCCGGCCGACGTGACCGGCACGGGCATTTTCCATCCTGGCGAAGGCGTTTTTCGCTTCCAGGAAGGCCCGGTGTTCGCGCAGGTCCTCCTGTGCGACGAGATCAACCGCGCGCCAGCGAAGACGCAGTCGGCGTTGCTCGAGGCGATGCAAGAAGCGAGCGTCACGGCCGATGGGCGGCGACACGCGTTGCCGCGTCCGTTCACGGTCTTCGCCACGCAGAACCCGATCGAGCACGAAGGCACGTACCCTCTCCCTGAGGCGCAGCTCGACCGCTTCCTCTTCAAAGTCCTGATCGGGTATCCGGCGGCGGATGTCGAAGCACGTCTGCTCACCGAAACGCATGCGCGCGATGAACTGGCGAGCCCCGAGGACCTCGGGGTGACGCCCGTCGCCGGCCCCGAGGACATCCTTGCCTTGCGCGAAGTCGTGCGGCGCGTCGTCGTGCGCGACGACCTGCCCGCGTACGTCGTGAAGTTGCTCACCGCGACGCGCAAGGAAGGTCGCATCGTCCTCGGCGCGAGCCCGCGCGCCGGCGTGATGCTCCTGCGTGCGGCCAAAGCGCGCGCCGCGATCGAAGGTCGCGATTTCGTGCTGCCGGACGACTTGAAGTACGTCTTCTTGCCGGCGCTGCGTCACCGCGTGACGCTCGACCCCGCGGAAGAGATCGAGGGCACGACGACCGACGACGCGCTGCAGTCGATCCTCGACACCGTGGAGGTGCCGCGCTGATCCCGACACGCCGACTCCTCGCCGCAGTCGGAACCGCGGGAGCGCTCTCCGTGGTCGCGGCGTTCATGCCGGCGCTACGTTTGGCGGTGCTCGCGCTCGATTTCGTCCTCGTCGTGCTCGTGCTCGTGGATTTCTGGCGCACACCGCGGCCATCGAGGCTCGATCTGCGTCGGCGACTCGTGCCGCGCACGGCGCTCGGCCGCGATCTGGTGCGCACCTTGCGTGTCGACGCGAGTGCCGTGCCGTCCGCCGTCGGTCTCGTGTTGGAAGTGGACGAGGACTTTCCGCAGAGCTTCGACGTCGTGGCACGCACGCGCCTCGTCGCCCGTGCGCCGCTCCCCGCCGACCCCACGCGACCGGGAACTGTCGCCCCGGATGCGGAGGATCCGAGCGGCGGTTCCGACGCCGTCACGTTGCCGGCACGCGGACCGGTGGACCTCGCGCGCGTCTACGTGCCCCGCTTGCGCGGCGTGCACGAACTTGGCGCGTTGCGGCTACGACTCAGGGGCCGGCTCGGGCTCGTGCAGCGCAGTGCGCTCGTCGCGAGTCGTCACGCGACGGCCGTCGAGCCCGCGCTCGCGGGCTTGAAGAAGAACCTCGCACTCGCCGCGAGCGAGCGCTGGCGCGACCTCGGTTCGCGCACGTCTCCACGCCGCGGAGGGCTGCAGGAGTTCGACGCCTTGCGCGATCACGTGCCGGGCGATGAAGTGCGCCTCGTCGACTGGAAGGCCTTCGCGCGCCGCGGTCGACCGATCGTGCGCCAGTACCGCGAGGAACGCGGCCAAGAGCTCGTCGTCGCGGTCGACTGCGGGCGTCGCATGTCTGCGACGACGGCCGAGGACGTGCCGAAGGCGCAATCACGGCTAGCGGTTGCGCGCGGCATGACGAAGCTCGACCACGCGCTCGACGCCGCGTTGCAACTCGCCGCGGTCGCGCTCGAACACGGCGATCGTGTCGGCGTCATCGCGTTCGATGCGGAGGTCGTCGCTTGGATCCCGCCCGCCCGCGGCCGCGCGCAACTCGCACGGATGCGCCGGCGATTGTTCGGCCTCCAGGCCTCGACGCGCGAGTCGGACCTCGAACGCATGCTGCGCGAGCTCGCGCTGCGTCACCGGCGTCGCGCACTCGTGCTCGTGCTGTCGGACGTTGCGGATCCGCTTTCCATCGACCGTCAGGCCGCGGCCTTGCGCGCCGGATCCGGTCGTCACCGCGTGATCTTCGCTGGGCTAGACGACCCCGCGTTGCGCGCCATCGTCGAAGGACGCGTGCCGGCGGACGCCTTGGTCAGAGCCAGCGCTGCGGCGCTCGTCGCCGAACGACGTGCGGGCCTCGTCCGTCTCGCGAGCCGCACTGTGCGCGTGATCGACGCGCCCCCGGCCGAAGCCGCCGGTCCTGCGATCGCCGCGTGGCTCGCCGCGCGCCGCGGTGCTTGATATGCGCTTGAATCCGCGGGCTTTCCGCGGCTCGACACGCTCTCGAGCCGCTCTCGAGCCGCTCTCGAGCCTCGACCCAGGCGCATTCAGCGCGCGAGGCCGGCCGCTGACGGCCGACCTCGCCAGGCTTGACGATCGAGAACCCGCGCGAACTCGTGACGGAGACCGCGGCCTGTAGGGCGAGGTGGGGCCGAACCCCACCCCGGTCGTGTCAGGTCAGACGGCCCAAGTGATGAGCACGCCGTTCGTCATGTTGAAGGTCAAGGGCGTGCAGAACACGGCCGCGTTGCGATACCAGCACTGGTAGGCGCGCGTGCACGGAGCCGGCAGCGGGAAGTTCACGGCCCCCTGGAGAGAAATCGCCGGGCCCGCCGAGCCGCCCACGAACGACGCGCCGGCGACGTTCACGCGTGTGCCGAGCTGGACCTGGAACGGGTTGTTCACGCAGCGGATGCCGTCGCCGAACGTGACCGGGATCGTCGGCGAGCCCTGGAAGTAGATGCACGTCGAGTTGGGCATGCCCGAACCGGCGAGTGTGATGCGGTTGTTGCCGGAGATGTCGGCCGACACGCTCGGCATGGCGCCCATCGCGAACGCCGTGAGCACACCCGGTGAACCCAGCGAGTTGACACAGCCACCCGTGCTCGGCGCGCTGTTGTTGAGGCACGGGCAGGGGCCCGAGGATCCGTCGCCGAAGCAGAACTGCGAGATCTGGCTCCAGGCCGGGCTGGCGGTGGAGACGGCGACGACGAGGAGCGCGAGGAGGGAACGGAGGAGGTTCATGGTGACGGGGCCTTTCGAGCAGTCTGTCCAGTAGGGGCGTTCCGAGACCGGACGCGCATCTAGGCATGGCGTGGGACCGCGGCGCGCGGACAAAAATCGTCAGGAACCGCCGTGTGGAGGCCTAAATCGCGCTAACGCGGCGCAATTCATCGCGACGGCGCCCGTTCCCGGCCGCCCAGGAAGATCCAGGCGAGGAGCAGGATCCCGGTGCCGATGGCGGTGGCGATGCGCACATGGAACGGCGCGTGTGGGCTGATGAACCCCTCGATGAGCCCAGCGCAGAAAAGGAGGGGGAAAACAGGCGCGAGGAGTCGCCACGACCGCCGTGCGCCGAGGCGTAGCGCATGGACGCGCGTCCACGACCCGGGGAACAGGAGTCCGCGCACGAGGACGAGTCCCGCGGCTCCCGCGAGGACGAGCGCCTGGATTTCGATCGTCCCGTGACACCAGAGGATCGACGAGATCTCGTCGGCGCGGCCCCAGTGCGCAGCGACGGCGGTGTAGGTGCCGAGCATGAGGCCGTTCATTGCCAAGACGTAGACGAAGAAGGGGAGGACCAGTCCGCTGGCGAAGAACACGACGCCGACGCCCATGTTGTGCGCCATGATCCAGCCGGCCGTCATCGGCGATTCGCCCAGGCCGAAGGTGAAGTTCCCGCGGAACGGCTGGCCGTCGGTGGTTCGTTGGAGCTGGCTGATCTCGTTCGCGACCGCGCCGGGATCGAGGAGCGACCACGCCAGGTCGAGGTCCGCCGCGACCGCGAAGTAGGAGACGAGCGCGAGTCCGTAGACGAATGCGAATGAGGCCGCGAGCGGTCGCCATTCCGCGCGGATCGCGCGCGGGCACTCCGCGAGAAAGAACTCGAGCATGCGCACGGGCCAAGGCCGCGCGTCGCGCTCGAGTCCTTCGAACAGGATCGCGTGACCGCGCGCCAGCTCCGCCCGCAGCGCACGCGCGGCGGCCGGATCACGGCCCGAGGTCTCGACCCGCGCGAGTCGCGTCGCGGCGTAGCGGTAGAGACGCGGGAGGTCGGCGAGGTCCAAACGATCGAGCGATCCAATTCCATCACGAGAGGCGCGGCGGCACAGCTCGGCGAATCGCGCGAGAGTCGGATCCATCACGCGTGCCGATCGGCCGCGGGTCCCGAGTTCCGGCTTCGAGCGTGCCATGGCGCGCGACTCTCGCATCCGCTCGGACTGGCGCGCCAGTGTCGAGGCGACGTACGCTGCGCCGCAACGTGGCGAAGCTCATCATCGAGACTCCCGAGGGCGTACAGATCCGGCAGGACCTCGCCGGTGCGGGCAGTCGTTTCGCGGCCGCGCTCATCGACGCGATCCTGTTCAGCATCGTCGCGATCGTCCTGCTCATCGTGGTGGCCCTCGCGGCCCGGATCGGCGGCAGCGCCGTCGAGGGCTTCCTGCTCGGCCTGCTCCTCGGCGGCGGCGTCCTCCTCGGGATCGCGTACCCGTTCCTCTGGCATGCGTTCGGTCACGGACAAACGCCCGGGAAACGCCTGCTCGGAATTCGCGTCTTGTCGGCTGACGGATCGCCGGCCAGCACCGTGCAGCACCTCTTGCGTTCGCTGATCCTCGTCATCGACATCCTCCCGTTGCCGGTGCCCCTCGGCTTCATGCTCGCCGCGAGCATGCCGCGGCACACGCGGCTCGGAGACCTCGCGGCGGGGACGCTGGTCCTGCGGATCGCAGACGCGGATGGCGTTCGCGATCGTTGGCCGAACGACACGTGGTCGGCGCTGCCGGAACGTCGGCTGGCTCTGGACGCGCGTGCAGCGGCGAGCCTCGATCCACGCGACGTGGCCTTCCTGCGCGACGTCGTGACGCGTGAGAATCTCGATCCTGCGGCGCAAAAGACGCTCGTCGAGCGCACGGCGAGCGCGTACTGCAAGAAACTGGGCGTCGAGCCG
>JAYTBY010000653.1:0-3011 GCA_043736755.1 Planctomycetota bacterium
AGCGACGACGACGGAGCTCGTGTACTTCCCGCGCACGCGAACCGACATCCGCACGGCTTGGTCCGTCGTGGTCCCCGAGATCGGGATCGGCAACACGTACGAGATCACGGTCGACGCCGAGAGCGGCGAGATCTTGCGACGCTCGAATCGCCTGCGTTTTGCGTTCGGCGGGACGGAATCGATCACATTCCGCGTGTTTCCGCGCGAAACACCCGCGCCCGGTTCGCCCGGCACGGCGACGCCGAGCGGATTCCAGTTCCCGACAGAGCCTCAGCAGTTCGTCACTGTGACCGCGGCCGAAGTCGCCGCCTGGTCTCCGAACGGATGGATCGACGACGGGGTCAACGAGACGTTGGGCAACAACGTCGACGCGCACCTCGACCTCGACGCCGATGACGTCGCCGATCTCCCGCGACCGGCGGGCACGCCGTATCGCAACTTCGACTTCCTGCCCGATCTCCAAGCCGAGCCGACGGAGCGCGTGTACCAGAGCGCGGCCGTCACGCAGATCTGCTACCTCTCGAATCGCTTCCACGACCGGATGTACGCGCTCGGTTTCGACGAGGCCGCGAGCAACTTCCAGCAATTGAACCTCACCGGGTTCGGCGTGGGCGGCGATCGCATCGAAGCCGACGGGCAGGACGGCTCGGGCACCAACAACGCCAACTTCGGCACGGGTGGACAAGACGGTTCGCCCGGGCGCATGCAGATGTACGTGTTCACCGGCCCGACTCCCGACCGCGACGGCGATCTCGACGCGGACATCGTCTACCACGAGTTGGCGCACGGCCTGTCGATCCGCCTGACCGACGGGCAAGTGTCCGGCGTGCAAGCCGGTGGCATGGGCGAGGGCTGGGGCGACTTCATCGCGCTGTGCCTCAACGCGGAATCGGGCGACGATCCGAGCGGCGTGTACACGGTGGGCGGTTGGACCACCTACTCGCTCGCGCTGAACTACGTCGAGAACTACTACTTCGGCATCCGGCGCTTTCCGTACACGACGGACCAGAACAAGAACCCGCAGACTTTTGCCGACATCGACCCGTCGCAGCAGAACTATTTGGGCACGATTCCGCGGAGCCCGCTCATCGGGAACCAGGCCGACGAAGTGCACAACGTGGGCGAGGTGTGGTGCAACGTGCTGTGGGGCTGCCGGGCCAACTTGATCGCGGCGCACGGATTCGCGGTCGGGAACGAACTCATCCTCCAGCTCGTCGTCGATGGACTGAAGTTCGGTCCGGGCACGCCGAACTTCGTTCAAGCGCGCGACGCGATCCTGCAAGCCGATCTCGTGCGTTACGGAGGTGCGCACTTGACCGCGCTGTGGAACGGCTTTGCCGCGCGCGGGTTGGGCAAGAGCGCGACTTCGCCGCCGGGCACGACGTCCGCTGGCGTGTTGGAGGCGTTCGACGCGCCGGATCAGGTGCTTTTCGTGTATCCGAACGACAGGCCGATCGAACTGGTCGCTGGCCTTCCGTCGACGTTTCAGGTCGAGGTCGTGGGCATCGGCAGCACGCAGCCCACGGCGGGGACCGGCAACCTTGCGTACTCGATCAATGGTGGTGCGTTCACGGTCGTGCCGCTCACGCAAACGTCACCGCATCACTACAACGTCACGCTCCCGGCGCTCGCGTGCCTCGGCGTCGTGAACTACTACGTGTACGTCGGCACGAACAACGGAGCGCGCTCCGATCCGCCGACTGCACCCGCTGCGACCTACCGTGCGCGCTCGGCCTCGGCGTGGGTCGACGTCTTCGCGGACGACTTCGAGACAGACCAAGGCTTCGAACCGGCGAACCTCGGTGCGACGGCGGGCAATTGGAAGCGCGCTGTGCCCCTCGTCGATCCGAATTGGGGCTACAGCCCGAGCGCCGACGCCGATGGCAGTGGCCAGTGCTTCGTGACGGAGAACCAGCCCGGCAACTCGGACGTCGACAACGGTACGGTTCGACTCACCTCGCGCGCGGTCGACTTCAGCTCGGCGAACGCAAAGCTCTCGTACCAATACTTCCTCGCGCTCTCGATCGCGGACGGATTCGACAATCTCGTGGTCGAGATGAGCACGACGGGGCTCGCCGGTACGTGGGTCCCGATCGCGGTGCACGACACCGACGGCAGCTCGGCGTGGCGCGCCAACGAGTTGACGGCCGCCGACGCGCAAGCGCTCGGCCTCACGCTCTCCGCGGACACGCGCGTGCGCTTCCTCGCGACCGATGCGGGAGCGCCGAGCGTCGTCGAAGCTGGCATCGACGCCTTCCGCGTGTCGCGCGGAGTCTGCACGCCGCCGCTCGTCGCCTACTGCTTCGGGAACGGCGGCGGCGCAGCCTGTCCGTGCGGCAACAACGGCGCTGCCGGTCAGGGCTGCGCCAGTTCGCTCGGCAACGGCGCGACGCTCTCGGGCACCGGTCACGCCATCCTCGGTGGCGACACGTTCGCGCTGATCGGCACGGGGATGCCCAACTCTTCGGCGCTGTACTTCCAAGGCACGACGCAAGCCGGTGGCGGTCTGGGTGTGCTCTTCGGCGACGGTCTACGGTGCGCCGCGGGCGCGATCATTCGCCTCGGAACGAAGACCAACATGGCCGGCACGTCGAGGTACCCGGTGGGCGCGGACATCCGGATCTCGGTCAAGGGCCTGATCCCGATCGCCGGCGCAACGCGCAATTACCAAGTCTGGTATCGCAACGCGGCGGCCTTCTGCACGTCGTCCACGTTCAACCTGTCGAATGGACTGAGCGTGTCTTGGGTGCCCTAGAAGCGTGCACCACAGATCGTCACGCGAGGCCGTGCAACCCTGTGTCGCGCATCTCGAGCCCCATGTTGGGGCACGCAAGACGACCTTCCATGGATGGCGGATTCGGTCTGTGGCACAGGCACCTGCTGGCCCGGCACCGCCCGTCCTCGAGCAGGATGCGCCACCCTTTGTCGCCGAGAAGCATTGCTCCTCCTGAGCGTCTCGCAGCGGGCACGGGATCGTCGTCGCGCCAATTCCCTCGACGTAGCAGGACGTA
>JAYTBY010000654.1:0-6550 GCA_043736755.1 Planctomycetota bacterium
GCCCAGATGCACAGACCCTCTTCCGAGCGCGCAACGGCGTGGAGTCCATCGGGCGTGATCGCGACGTCGTGCGGCGCACCGCGCAGGTCGCCGCGATTCGCACCACCGGTTTCCTCGATGACGACGGGGTCACCGGCCAACGGATGCAAGTCCCAGATCGTGACGCGTGTGCGCGCTGCACTGGTCGGCGTTGCCTGCACGATCGAGAGCGAAATCGCGTGGCGGTCGGACACCGCGACGCCGTCCGTGTCGAACGAGTAGGGGACCGTGTTCGAGAAGTCGTAGATCGGCGCGGCGCCGAGGCGGTAACCGATCTGCGCTCCGTCCGAGAGGCGGAAGATGAACGTCCCACCGACGGATGTCGCGTCTGTGTTTCCGCCGCGCACGACCGCGATCGTGCCGTCCGGCGTGACCGCGACGTCGTTCGGCCGGTAGCCGACGTTGAGTTGCGCGATGACCGGGTTCGAGAGGTTCGTGAGATCGAGGATCGCCGCGCGTCGCCCGCCGAGGACGATGGCCCGGGTGTCCGTGACCGCGACGGCGTCGAGGATCGGGCCGCAGAGCTCGAAAAAGTCGCCTACGGCCGGGGACGCTGCGAGCTGGCCCGTGGCCAGGTCGTAGACGCGGACGAAGCCATCCGAGCGGTTCTGCCGGACAACTGCATAGCGTTCGTCGGGCGTGATCTCGACGTCGTCGATGGCGAGGACGTTGGTCCAGTTCGCTTGGAGGCTCTGCGCCCCGGCGTCCAGTCCGAGGAGGAGGAGGCCGGCCAATGCGGCGGGCGTGCGCGGAAGGATCATGTTCGAACTCCGGAGACGGGCGACCGGGTCGGCGCGCCCAGGAAGGCCAGTTCCGCCACGCTAGACGGAGACTGCCCCGCGGTCACTGCGCCGCGACGTGTTTCTCCAGGAACTTCCGCACGACTTCGACCCAGTCCGCGCGGTGCAGAAATCCGCCTGCGCCGTGGCCACCGCCGGTCTCCAGGAGTTCCTTCGGTCCACGATGCGCCGCCAGCAGCCGTCGACCGTGGTCGAACGGCACGAGCTGATCCTCGCGGCTGTGCAGGATGAGCAGCGGTGCGTCGAGTTGGCCGACCTTCTCGATCGAGGCGTACTTGGCGCGGCTGATCCAGCGCACCGGGAGCCAGGGGTAGACCTCTGCGCCGACGTCGGCGAGCGACGTGAACGTGTCCTCGACCACGACGACGGCGCACGGACGGCGGCGCGCCAGCTCGATCGCAACCGCACCGCCCAGCGATTCACCGAAGAGCACCGTCCGTTGCGGCTCGAACCCGCGCGCCGCGGCGTGGTCGAGCGCGGCGAGGCCGTCGAGGTACGTGCCCTCCTCCGACAGCGTGCCGCGACTGCGCCCGTACTGGCGGTAGTCGAACAGCAGGACGTCGTACCCGAGCAACCAAAACGTCTGGGCGAGCGACAGCCGGTTTTCGATGTTCCCGGCGTTGCCGTGTGAGACGACGACGATGCCGCGCGGGTGCTCGGCCTTCACGTGCCAGGCGTGCACGAACGCGCCGTCCGCGGTGCGCAGTTCCAGGTCCTCGAACGCCGCTCCGATCACCTCGGGCGTACTCGTCGGCGGGGGACCCGGGTACCAGACGAGGCGGTCTTGGAAGAACCACGCGACGAAGCACACGACGAGATAGAGCGCGACGGGAACGGCGAGGATCCAGATCAACACGCGTCGCATCATCCGGTTCGATTCAGCGCGCGGCGAGGTTCTTCCACGCGAGCACGGCGAGGAGGAAGGCTTGGGCTTCGCGGGGGTGGACGCGTGACCAGGCTGCGATGGCCTTGCGGGCGAGATCGAGGCTCTGCTCGACCTCCGGACGTCGGAAGGTCACGGCTCGGTCGTAATCCGCAGCGTGTCGCGAGTCCTGGAGCTCGACGAAGAACCGGGCGAAATCCGCCAGGTCCGTGGACACAGGTCCGGACCAACACCCTCGCAGCGAACTCGGCAATGAACTCGGCGCGCCGCGGGCTGCGACGCGGTCGCATACCGAACGGACGGAGCCGTGATCGATGGCTCGGACCATCGTGTTCCGCAGCGCGCGTCGGGCCGACCCTCCGCCGACGAACACCCGCCCGGCTTCGTCGGCGAGGTGGTGGAAGACCGCGTAGTAGGCGGCGCTGATCGCGCGTCGAGCATTGCCTTGCCTGGGGCGGCCGCGATCCCGCCTGAGGAGGTGCTCGGCCTGCTCGACGAGTTGAGCGGAGAGAGTCGAACTCGGGTTGGACACCGCTCAGTCTCCATCCTCGAGCCT
Organism: Planctomycetota bacterium; assembly: GCA_043736755.1. Taxonomy (GTDB): domain Bacteria; phylum Planctomycetota; class UBA1135; order UBA1135; genus JAEUHZ01. The sequence continues at coordinate 2,279 of JAYTBY010000654.1, forward strand.
CTCGGCGTCGCTCTTCCTGGACAAGAACAGCATCCGGACGGAACGCTCTTCCCCCATTTCTTCGAGCGCCAATCGGATCACATCCCGGAATGGACGGGCCCAGCCGTAATCGCGCTCTTGCGCCTTGGTGAGCTTGTCGAGCACGACGACGACCTCCAAACCTTCGGTCCGAATCGCCGTTTCGTAGGTATCCGTGCGGATTTCGACCACTTTCGGGCGCTTCGGCAGGGCCAAGCGCTGCGGGTCGAGCTGGGGCAGGTCGCGGCGACGGATCATGACCCAAGCATTGTCCCAAGGACCCCGAACGCTCGCCAAGGGTCGCGCGCTACTCTCTTCTCGATGCCGCGCATCTACGCCCTTTCCGGGCCCGACCTCGGGCGCACGTTCGACGTCGTGGACGGCGCGACGTTCGGTCGCACGGCCGAATGCGCCGTCACGCTGCGCGACGCGTCCGTCTCGCGCACGCACGCGCGGCTCGAGCGCGAGGGTGCCCGATGGCGCGTCGTCGACACGGGTTCGCGCAACGGCCTATTCGTAGGAACGGAGCGCGTGACGAGCATCGCGCTCGACGACGGCGACGAGTTCCGCCTCGGCGAGGTCGTCCTACGTTTCCGGGCCGAAATCGTGGCGGTTGCGACGCCTGCACCCAGAACTCCACCGGTCGTCGTCGTGCCGCGCGCGCCGAGCACGCCGCCCGAACCCGAGCGCGTGGTGCCGGGCGAAATGCGCTTCGAACCCCGCGGTCCGTCGCGCGCTTCGCCTGCGGACGAGCCGGTCGAGATCGAACTCGAAGGGGACTGGGGCGCCGCGCCGCCAGCGCGAGAGGCTCGCGCGTCGCAGTCGGCACCGCCGGAGCGCGGGATCTCACGTGCGCCGCGCACGGACGCACCGGCGGCGACAGCTGCGCCGCGGTCTGCCGCGAACGACGAGCGCGCGCGCAAGCTGGCCGCGGCGGGCATCGGACCCAGTGCGCGCGGATCCGAACGCGACGCGCGCGGCGTCCTCCAGTTCCACAAGGTCGCTCGAGCGGACGGTGTCTTGCGCCAAGACCTCGGTCAGCAGTCGACGTGGCTGCGCACGCTCGTCCTCGTTCTCATCGCGGCCGGGATGGTCGCGCTCGCGTGGTTCGGCTATCAGGCGGCGATCGCTGCGAAATCGCAGGCGGTCCCGGCGGAAATGCTCGAGGACGAATAGCGCTGAAGCCGTACAGGCTCGACGAGGACGTGGAGAAGTCGGTCGTGCGGCCTGTCCGAGCGTGTGAAGAAATCACACGCGACGCGCCGCGAAAGCGGCGCAGAGGGTGTCTCTCGCGCGTGTAGGTTCGATTTTTTCACACGCCCGGCGAACAGAGCGGGGTCGCTCCGCGTCGCGAGAGCGGTCGAGTTCTTCGAAGGAGCTGAGGCACTATCCAGGACGCGCGCCGAGCGAGCGCTTGTGCAGCAGAGCTACGACATCCGCGGGATCCGGCCAGCCACCGGTGAAGAGCGCAAGGAAGCCCTTCTGCTTCGACGCGACCAGCTCGCCATCGGCCAGCACGTCGAACTGTCCAGCGGTTCCCTTCTTGATCTCGACTTCGAGGCCCATCTCTTCGCGAATGTGCGCAGCGAGACCCGCCGCGCGTCGTTCGTAGCCTCAAGCCGTGCAGTAGAGGATCTGGATCTTCGTCATGGAGGCCGATACTACACGAGTTCGCGCCAGGCCTTGGCCCACGAACTCGCGGCGCGATCCCACGTGAAGTGTCGTGCGTGCTCGGCCGCGCTCTCGAGTTCGACGTGGCTCGCTGCGAGAGCACGTCGGATCGCAGCCACGCACGCGCCGACGTCATCGGGCCAAAAGCACGGAGTCTCGGGCCCAGCGACCTCGGGCAAGGCGCCCGCGTCCGCGATCGCGAGCGGAGAGCGCGCAATCTGGGCTTCGATCACGCCGATTCCGAAGCCCTCGAGTCGAGACGGGATGACGACGGCTGCGCACTCGGACAGGATCCGCGGTAAATCCGCGTCATCGAAGGCTCCGCGGAAGTGCACGCGCGCGCCGACGCCGAGTTTTTCCGCCAGCGCTTGCAGGCGCTCGAGTTCTTTGGGTTTCGCAGCACCGTGGAGCGCGAGTTCAGGCAGAGAGGGCTCGCGCGCGAGCGCCGCGATCACGACGTCGAGGTTCTTGCGCGGCTCCAAGTGCCCGATCGCGACGAGCATCGCGGTGGCCTTCGGTGCGCGCGGCAGCGGAAGGAAATGGTCGCCACCGTTCCCGATCACGCACGCGTTCGGGACGTCGAGACGCGTCGCGATCTCACGCGCGGTGAAGTCGCTCACCGTGAACACGCGCGCCGCGCGGCGCGCCGCCTCACCGATCAAGGGACCCGCCACGAGTCGACGCGCCAGCGAAGCGCCTGCGAGCGTGAGCGCGCGCAAGTCGTGGATCGTCAGCGTGAACGGCAGGCCAATCGAGAGCGGGACCGGGAAGTGCCCCGTGTGCACGAGGTCGAAGGGTCGACCGGACTTGCGCGCCGCAGCGATCGCTGTTCTCAACGCGAAACCCTCGGCCGCCGCGCGCGCGAGCGGCGGACCGGCGCGCACGTTCGTCTCGATGCGTAGGACCTCTGGCGGCAAATCGAAATCGATGCGTTCACGGCCTTCGAGCAGCGCGAGCGATCCGCCGCTCGCCGCGAGGATGCGTGCCACGCGTGGCAAGAGCTCGGCGTTGTGTCGACGCACGCCGCCATGCGGTTGGCCGAGCACGACGCCCGAAACGAGGACACGCGGAGCGCTCACGCGAGGATCTCGCTCCACATCGTTTCGACGAGCGACGCTGTGCGGTCCCACGTGAACTCGGCAGCGCGCGCGCGACGTTGCACTGCATCGTCCGCGTTGCTCGCGAGCGCGCGCCCCAAACCGTCCGCGACCGACTCAGCCTGGTCGGGATCGACGAGAATTCCAGCCATTCCCGCTACTTCGGCCTGCGCCGTCCCGCGTGCGACGACGACCGGTGTCCCGGCCGCGCTGGCTTCGAGCGCGGGGAGGCCAAAGCCCTCGGACCGCGCCAGGACGAGCACGGCCGCGGCGGATCGGTAGAGCGCCGCGAGCTCCACATCGGTGACCTCGCCCACGAAGCGCGCGCCGCCGTCCCGCGCCACGCGTGCTTCGACGGCGCCGGTCACGACGACGGCGAGCCGTGCTCCGCCGCGTCGCGCCAGCGCCACGGCGCCAGCCACGGCTGAGTCGGCGCGCTTCTTCGCGCGACCGCCACCCGCGCACAGCACGTACGCGCGCGAGCGGAGATCGAAGCGCGCGAGCACGGCCTCGTCCATGCCGCTCGCGCTCGCAGCAAAGCACGGATCGAGCCCCCAAGGCACCACGCGGATTCGTTCCGGTCCGACTCCCGAGTACATGCGCACGTCGCGCGCCGTCGCCTCCGTGGCGGTCACGACGCGATCCGCGCGTCGCGGTCCGATGTGCGCCCACAATCGATGTCGCCAACCGGCGTTCTCGGTGACACCGTGGATCCACGGCAGTTCGTGAATCGTCTGCACGCGCCGTCCCGCGCCGCGCAACGGGAACGCGGAGAGCATCGAGTGGATGCCGTCGAGAGAGAGACGTGCCTCGATGCGTGGCAGTTCGACTTGTCGCCAGTGCGCGGACGAGATCCCGCTCTCGGGCGACAAGCGCACGATCTCGATGCGACCGCGACGCTCCAACGCACCGACCAGACCCCAGGCGACGCGCACGACACCGCGCGGATGGGGGAGATGGAGCGGCGAGACATCGAAGCCCAAGCGCATCGTCGGCGTTACCCTACCGCCCGTGCCCACGACCTCGTTCTCTGTTCCCGTGCGCGCCGTGCTCGTGGGAATGGCGTGGCTCGCGATCCTCTACGGAACCACGGCGTCCGCCCCGTTCCTCTCGGAGGATTGGACGCAGATGGAGCTCGCGCGCGGCTTCGACTCGATCGTTGGCGCGCTGGATCCGGCGCGCGAACCGCTGCGACCGCTCCAACACGCGTTCGTGTGGTGCCTCGCGCGCTGCGGGCTCGATCCGGCGAGCTGGCTGCCGGCTATCGCGCGCGCGGTCGCCTTCGCGCTCTTCGCCGTCGCGTGCGGCGCCCTCGTTCTCCTCGCGCGCGAAGCCTCACTCGCGACACGCGCGACCGGCACCGCGTTGTTGCTCGCCGTCTCGTTCCCGAACGTCAAGGCGCTGGCTTGGCCGGCAGCGATCGGCAGCCCGGGTCGCGTCGCGTTCGAGCTCGTCGCGCTGCTCTTCCTCGTGCGGCGCGCACGCG
>JAYTBY010000655.1:0-3009 GCA_043736755.1 Planctomycetota bacterium
GATCGAGCCGTCGACGGCGGACCCGGCGATGAAACGTCTCCTGGGGCAGGCCCAACGGCTCGCGCGGAGCGAGCTCCACTTGCTCGTCCAAGGAGAGACCGGCACGGGCAAAGAAGTCCTCGTGCAGTTCCTCCACGCCGTTAGCGCGCGCGCGGCCGGTCCGTGGATCGCGGAGAACTGCTCGGCGATCACCGAGTCGCTCGCGGAGAGCCTCCTGTTCGGACATGTGCGCGGCGCGTTCACAGGAGCGGATCGCGATCGGCCCGGGATCTTCCTGCAGGCGGACGGCGGGACGCTCTTCCTCGACGAGATCGGGGACATGCCGCTCGCGATGCAAGCGCGACTGCTCCGAGTCCTCGAGGAACGACGTGTTCGTCCCGTCGGCGGCGACCGGTCGTTTCCGTTCGACGTGCGCGTCGTATGCGCGACGAACCACGATCTGACCGAACTCGTGAGCAGCGGGCGTTTCCGTGCGGACCTTCTCTTCCGATTGAATGGCGCGACTTTGCACGTGCCCGCGCTGCGCGAGCGCCCGACAGACATCGAGTTCTTGGCGCTTCGATTCCTCGAGGAGCTGAATGCCACGAACGGCACGACGCGGCGCCTCTCGCCCGATCTGGTGAATCGCATGAAGAGGCAACGCTGGCCGGGCAACGTGCGCGAACTCAAGAACTGCGTGACCGCGCTCTATGCCTTGAGTGATCAGGACGAGATCGACGGGTCGCTGCCCGCGAACGTCGAGTTCGGTGCGCCGAGCGCGGACATTCCGCTCGTGACGCGCGTGGCTTCGCTCGCCGAGATCGAACGAGCTGCGATCCACTTGGCGCTGGCCGAGACCGGCGGTGATCGGCGCGAAGCCGCACGACGTCTCGGGATCTCGCGATCCACGCTGTACGTACGTCTCAGCGAGATCAACGCGGGAAAGCGTGGCTGCTCAGCGCACGCGCGATTCGACGGAGTGGATCCATCGGTTCTGGATCGCGACGGAGCTTCGAAACCCACATGAGTCTTAACGCACACATTCTCGGCGCTTGTGCCGCTCTCGTGTTCAGCGCGGCATCGGCTGCTGCTCGAGTGACGTGGACGCGTCAGAGTCCGCTTCCGTACGCGCCGCAACTCAACCCGGACGAGATCGCGTTCTCGGCCACGCGAGGATACCTGGTCGGGGCGAATACGCTCCTGCACGAGACGACGGACGGTGGCGTCACGTGGCACGAGCGCGTGATCAGCGGCCCCGTCGCGAACTTGGATGCCTACTACGGAGTGTCGTTCTTCGGGCCGACGCACGGTTGGCTCGTCGGTGACAACCTCTCGTGGTCGACCTCGTGCTTCCGCACGACGGACGGCGGTGCGACGTGGACTCAGATGAGCATCCTGGAGAATGCGTCCTGGAGCCATGTCGACTTCGTCTCGACGACGCGCGGCTGGGTCGGTGCTTGGGGGCTCCTCTACGTGACGAGCGATGGCGGAGCGTCGTGGAGTCCGCAGAACTTCGGTGTCTCGACACCGTGTGGATTCGATGGACTTCTTCGACGCGAACGTGGGAGTAATCTCATCTCAGGGTGCTTTGCGTCGGACTCAGGACGGCGGCCAGACTTGGACGGTCGTGCACGCTCACGAGTCTTTCGCGATCACTGGGCTCGATGCTTCGACCGTCATCGCATCGACGCAGTCGTCCGGAGGCCCTGATTTCGCGCGCTCGACAAACGGCGGGCTCACATGGCAGACGATCCAGGTCCCGGGCGTCCAACTGCAAGACCCGGTACGCGTCGATGCGACGACAGTGATCGCGGGCACGCAGTTCGGGGACTTGTATCGCTCGACGGACGCGGGCCTGACTTGGAACAAGGTCTGGAACAGCGGCAAGACGGGGAGCATGAACGGCGGGACCTTCACGTCCGCGACGGAAGGCTTCGTCGTCGGGTCCGGCAACTTGATCCTGCGCACGCGCGATGGCGGCCAGCAGTGGTTCTACGCATCGAACGGCATGGGCGCGGAGTTCGAGGACGTGAAGATGTTCGATTCGCGACGCGGGATCGTCGCGGGTGCCGCGGTCTTGCGCACGGAAGACGGCAGTCGTTCGTGGATTCCGACGACACCCGCGAGCGCGTTCGCGGCCGGACCGCTGCGGGACCTGTCGCTCGTCGCGCTGGCGTTCGCGTTCGCGGCCGGCAACTACGGCATGCTCCTGAAGACCTTCGACGGCGGACTCACGTGGCAGGGCGTTCCCCCACCCACCGGATTTCCGAACGGGGGCCCCGGTAGCTATTCGGCGTGCTCGTTCATCTCACCGACCGAGGGTTGGATCGCCGGCAGCTGTCTCGAGATCTCGCACACGATCGACGGCGGCGCCACTGGGCAACAGCAGTACGGGGGCGGCTCGTCGGCGGACGGCGTGTCCGACATGGACTTCGTCGACGACCAACACGGTTGGGTCGTCGGCACGTTCGGGGGTGGCGTGCTTCTCACCTCGAACGGCGGGACTTCGTGGAGCTTCCATGCGTTCCCTGCTCCGAGCTCCGATGGTCGCGCGCTCGACTTCGTGACGCCGCTCGTCCGTTGGGCGGCGAGCCTCAATGGATGGATCGCGCGCAGCACGAACGGCGGCCTCACGTGGACTCGGCGGGTGATTCCGGGAGTCAGTTTCGGCACACATCTCGACTCGATCCACGCGATCAACGTGAACGAGTGCTGGGCGGCGTCGACCGACACCGGCCGTGTGTTCCACACGACGAATGCAGGAACAACTTGGACGGAAGTGGTGACGCCGTTCCACGACGACTACGACGGCTACGACGGCTACACGGGGATCGCGGCCACGGCGAGTGGCGAAGTCTGGGTCGCGGGCTATCGCGGCGCGGTCTCGCACTTCGGGCCTCCGGTCTCGGCGGTGGCGGACGTGTGCTTCGGTGACGGCACGGGCGCTTCGTGTCCGTGCGGCAACACGTCGACGCTCGGCTCGGGACGGGGATGTCGGAACTCGCTCGGCAGCGGCGGAGTCCTCGCGGG
>JAYTBY010000656.1:0-6547 GCA_043736755.1 Planctomycetota bacterium
AGCCGGTCGACTCTCCGTGCAGCACTGCGAACGCGTCCGCACGATTCGCGGGTACGCCGATGGATTGAAGGCTGTCGTCGCGAGTCGCGCCTCGTGAAGCTCCTCTTCCTCACGCAGGTGCTCGACGCCGACGACGCGGTACTGGGCTTCGTGTCGCGCTGGGTCGAAGCGTTCGCGGAACGGGTCGAGCGCGTGCGTGTCGTCGCGCTCGAGGTCGGGAACACGAAGGGCCTACCCAAGAACGTCGATTGGCGTGAAATCGGCCGCAAGGGGCGCATTCTGCGCTGGCTGCGCTACCGCTCGGTCCTCTCGGAAGCGCTCGGAAAAGATGGCTTCGACGTCGTCCTTGCGCACATGGTCCCGCGCTACGCGCTGCTCGCGGACGGCCCTGCGCGGCGCCACGGAGCCCGAGTTTACTTGTGGTACACGCACGCCGCGGTCGACGCGCGGCTCGTACGCGCTTCGAACGTCGCTCTGAAGGTCTTCACCGCAAGCCAGGAGTCCTTGCGACTCGATACACCTCGTCGTGTGGTGACGGGTCACGGCATCGACCTGCATCACTTCGGACGTCGGGAGGAGGACCCGGTCGATCCACCGCGCATTCTCGCAGTGGGACGGCTCACGCCCGCGAAGGACCCATTGACCGTCATCGAGGCGGTCAGGCTCCTTCACGCGAGCGGTCGGGATCTCCGCCTCGACCTCGTAGGAGGAGGTCTCACGGTGGCGGACAAGGCATATGGGGAGCGCGTGCGGGAAACCCTCGCGCGTTCGGGGATCGAACAGAGAGTGACGCTCGCAGGGGAGGTTCCCTATCGCGATATCGGAGGCTGGTACGACCGCGCGAGCGTCGTCGTGAACTCCAGCTTCACCGGGAGCATCGACAAGGTCGTGCTCGAAGCGATGGCGAGCCGTCGACCGGTGGTGTCCTGCAATGAAGCGGTTCCACCGCTGATCGCGGACTTGGGATCGCGTTGTGTGGGCCTTGCGTTCACGAAGGGCGATGCCGGCGAACTGGCGCAGCGGATCGAGGCGTTGCTCGACTTGCCGCGCGACGAGCGCAGGCGACTGGGCGCAGACTTGCGCCATATCGTCGCACGCGATCACGAAGTCGAACGACTGGCGGACCGGCTCGTCGCCGAGATGGAGGTGTCGGCGTGACCACACTCTCCGTCGTCGTGCGCTCGTGCAACACGAAGAGTCATCTGCGTGCGTGCATCGAGAGCCTGAAGGTGTGCCTGCCCCTGTCGTCCGAGGTCCTGGTCGTCGACGACGCCAGTCGGGACGGTTCACAGCGGATGGTCGCGGAGGAGTTTCCGCACGTTCGGCTGTTGAAGAACACGCAGCGTATCGGGCCCGCTGCAACGATGAACCTCGGTCTGCGCGCGGCGCGGGGTGCCTACGTCCTGTTCCTGCACTCCGACGCGATCGTCACCGGCAACGCGATCAAGCAGATGATCGCATTCCTCGAGACGAACCTGCGGTACGGCGCCGTGGCGCCGCGGCTCGTCGATCTCGATGGGGCGACGCTCTCGATGCACAAGCGGCTCCCGAATCTGTGGACGCCGATCCTCTTCGGGACGCCACTCGAGCGCGCGTTGCCCTCGAACCGCGAAGTACGGCGCTACTTGGCCCGCGATTTCGACTACGGGCGCGACGGCGACGTCGAGTGTCCGTCCGGCGCGTGCCTCCTCATGCGGCGCAAGGCGTTGCGGAAGGAGAGCGCGTTCGACGAGAGCATGGGCGCCGAGTTCCACGAAGCGGACCTGTGCGCTCGACTCGCGGAAGCCGGCTGGCGGATCGGCTATCTCGAGGGCGCGCGCGTGGTTCACGCTGGCGGATTCGTCGGTGCCACGACTCCGGATCACGAGACCGAATACCAGCGCAATCGGCTGGCGTTCTACCGCAAGCACCACGGCGAGGCGGCGGCTTGGTGGGTCAAGGCCTGCGTGGCGCTGACGGTCGTCGAACTCTACGTCGTGGAGTGTTACCGGCGCGCCGAAGGATGGCCCGAAGAGCCGCTCCTCCCGGTGTGGGAGCACTTCACCGGATTCCTGCGGGCTTGATCGCGATCGGAGTTTGAGTCGGAACGCGCGAGAGCCGATCCTGCTCATCCTGAGATGACCACGCCGCTCTCGATCCGCGAGGAGTTCCTCGAACCGCTACGGCGCGTCGTGCGTTGGATGGCGTCGTTGCGCGACGCCGACGGGCGCATGATCTGTCCGGACCACGGCGTCGAGCACACGGGCAAGAACGTCGGCGCGGCGGTGATCGCCTGCGAGCTCTTGGCGCACGATCCCGCGCGCGACGAACGATTCCTCGTCGACCTCGCGCTCGGGGTCGCGCGGCGTGCGTGTGACAACCTGGTACGTGAGGGCACGAGTCCGTGCTTCACGTTCCGTCCCGGGCGTCACGATCCGTTCAATTGCTCGAACGCCGTCATCGACGGCGGAGCGGCGAGCGACGCGTTGGCGCACGTCGTGGAGAGTCTCGGCGGTCGGATTCGGGCTTCGGAAAGCGCGCGTTTTCGCGAGGCGAGCCGTCTGCACGCGCGGACCTACTTGCGGTACGCCGTTCTCGACAAGGGGATCCCGGCGCAACGCGCGTGGGGCCTCACCGGTCTCGCCGCGGCGTCCTCGCTCGACCCCGACATCGACCTCGAGAAGGCCGCGATCGAAGCGATCGGCGCGTTGGAGGGCATCCAGCACGGGGACGGGAGTTTTCCGTACCACCCGCGCGAGTGGGGCGCGGAACACGCTGGATCCGCCGACGTTTCGAGCTTCTATCAGTCGCGCATCCCGGCGTTCACGCTGTACGCGCTGGAGCGACTCGGCCGCGATCCGCGCGATCCGCTCTTTTCGATACCGATCCGTCGCGCGCTCGAATTCGCGCGCATGCTGCAAGGACCTGACGGTGTGAAGTGCGGACTCGTCGAGGCGAAGCCCTGGTATTGGGGTGCCGAGTACGAGGTCGCATCGAATCCGTTCGATGTCTACGCGTTCGCACGCGGTCGAGCGCTCTACGGCGATCCGGCACTCGGACTCGCAGCCTTGCGTGCCTTCCGTGCGTTCGCGGCGCATCTCGACACCGACGGTCGACCGCGCAGTCATCTCCCGGGAGCGGGTCGCGTTCCGAGTTACCAATGCCCGGTGTTCTGGGCCGGTCACGCGCTGTGGATCGCGCGTGCGTTCACGGATCTCGAGAACGCGGCGCGCGCTCCGACACCGTACGAGCCCGGGCCCGATTCGATCGACGTGTCGCTGCGCTGGTTCCCCGATGCGAACCTCGGTCGCCTCGAGGACGGTCGCGCGGTCGCTTGGATCCGTGGCGCACGGCCGGCGGTCAACGTGCATCACGGCAGCCCACACGGAGCGGGGCTCGTGCGCGTCTTTGGCAAGCGCGAAGGTCGCAACTTGCTCGAGCGCTGTCGTCTCGGCGGTGCCAACGAGGGGGAGTGGAACGCGTCGTCCGGTGGACCTTCGTTCGCGCGCGGCTGGCGCGGGGGCGGCGGCGAACTGCGCTTCTCGCTGTGGCTCGCGCGTGTCGCCGCGCGCCGCGGTCGGCTATTCGAAGCCCTGGCCACCCCGTCTCGCATCGTGCGGCGCGGCATCCTCGGATTCGGATCGCCACGCGTGTCGAGCGCGTTCGATCTTGCGCCGCACGTACGGCTCGAAGGCACGTCGATCGTCGTCGGTTCCCACTTGGCTCATCGCGACGGCGGCGTGGTCGCCGACAGTCGTGTCGAGCGACGCTTCGAGGTCGACGGCGCGGGCCTCGTGGTCGAGGATGCCCTCGAGCACGACGGTGGCGCGCGGAGCGTCGAGTATCGAGTCCCGGCCGCCGCGACCGATGTCCGCCGAGACGGTCGCCGGATCACTTGGCGGCTCGGTTAGGCTTCCCGTGATGAAGACCGCGGCACCGCTCGTCCGACTCCCGGAGAGCCTTGGACTGGCCGTCCAGGCCGCGGTCGTCCTGGGCAGCGCATTTGGGCTCGTCGACGGCGTGGTCGCGGCGGTGAACACCTCGGCTGCGCTCACGCCCGCGTCGTTGCTCGGCTGTCTCGCCGCCGCCGCGTTCGAGTACGCGGCCGGCGGGTTCGCCGTGCTCGTCACATTCGCTCTCGTTTTCCACCCCGCACTCGGACGATGGAGCGCGCTGGCTCGCCTGCAGGCCTACTGCGCTCTGGGGCTCACGGCCGGCCTGTTCGCTGAGCTCTATTGGTGGACGCGACCTTTCGTTTTCTACGGGCAGAGCTCGTTCTCCGCGCCCCGACTGCTCGCGACCGTCGTTCTTCTCGTCGTCGCGGCCATCGGGGCTCGTTTCCTCGCACGACCGTTGGCCGCTTTCATCCAAGCGCGGATCTGGATCCTCGTCCCAATCAGCGTGTTCCTAGCGTGCGGCGCGACCTATCTGCTGATGCAGCGCGATCCGCTCGCCGCGCACGGCGTGGTGAACGAGCGCACGCGGGACGTGCCGAACGTCCTCCTCGTCGTCGTCGACGCGATGCGCCAGGACGCGCTCGGTTGCTACGGGAACACGCGCGTGAAGACGCCGCACATCGATGCGCTCGCACGGACTGGCGTCGTGTTCGAGAACGCGTTCACGCAAGCGCCGTTCACGTGGACGAGCTTCGGTTCGATGCTCACCGGCAAGTATCCGCGCCGACACGGGCTCGTGAAGATGGCCGCGGGCACGCGCATGGTCGTGAACGTGACGATCGCGTCGCATCTCGAGGATGCGCGGTTGCGCGACGGCAAACAGCTCGAGGACGCGGACTTCCTCTCGGCCTCGTTCCACACCGGCACGCTGTCGACCGGCTCTGGTTTGCTGCAGGGTTTCGACCTCTACTACGAGCAGATGGCCGGTCACGGCCTCGTCGTCGCCGAGAGCGCGTGGAGCGTCTTCCGTTCCGATCTGCTCCTGCATCTCCTCGGCGCGAAGATCGCGCAGAAGTCGGGCGGCGACGTCGCGGGCACTGCGCGTGAGTGGTTCGGCGAGAAGGGGGAGAAGCGCTTCTCGGCGATGGTGCACCTCTATTCGACGCACACTCCCTACGACCCGCCGCGTGAGTTCAAGGATCTGTACGTCGATCCGAACTACAGCGGCCCGTTCAAGACGTTCTACGCCTACCACCGCGAAGCGATCGAGCGCGGCGACGTGAAGCCGACGCCGGCCGATGTGCGGCAGATCCAGGACCTCTACTACGGGGGAGTCACTCAGGCCGACGCGGCGATCGGCGCGATCCTGAAGGAGCTCGAACGGCAGGGTACGCTCGACGACACGCTCGTCATCGTCACGTCGGATCACGGCGAATCGCTCGGGGAACTCGACCTGTGGGAGCACAACCACATGGTCAACACGAACCTCCGGATCCCGCTCGTCATGCGACTTCCGCGCGGAATTCCTGCAGGAACACGCGTCAGCGCGATCGTCGACGAGATCGACGTGTTCCCGACCGTGTGCGATCTGCTCGGGCTCGAGTTGCCCGCCGGTGAAGACGCTTACTCGCGCGTCGACGGCACGAGTCTCGTGCCGCTCGTCCGCGGGGAAGTCGAGTCCGTGCGCGAGTTCAGCTTCGCCGAGAACGCGATCTTTGCCTCGATCCAGGATCGAAGTTGGAAGATGCTCGTTCCGTTCTCGCTGATTTGTGGAGCCGGTTGGGAGAACGGCGAGACTTCGCACGGCATCGGCCCCGTCTTGCTCGATCTCGTGAACGATCCGGGCGAGACGAAGAACGTGCTCGCCGCGAACATCGAGGATGCGCGGCGCCTCACGGCCGCCTTGTGTTCGTGGTTCCAGGCGATGCCCGAGATTCGAGTCGAATACTCCCCACGCGATCGCGACGCGGAAAAGCGGCTGGAGGACCTCGGCTACAGTCGGGGCGGGATCGGTATCGATCAACCGACGAGCGAGCCGAAGCGCTGACGCGCCGCGCGATGGGGGACACCACGCTCGTCGTCGTCGCGAACACGCGCTTTCCCTCGCGCCGCGCGCAAGCTCTGCAGGTCGCGGAGACCTCGGCCGCGTTCCAACGCGCCGGTGCAGCTACGACCCTCTTCGTCGCAGATCGGACCGCGCACGTCGAGTTGGGCCCCGATGCGGACCCGTTCGCGTGGTACGGCATCCACGCGGACGCACGGCCGAGGCTCGTGCGCGTGCCGTGCGTCGACTGGATCGAGCGCGTGCCACGCGTCCTCCAGTACGTCCCGGCGCGACTGCAGGAGCTGACGTTCGCCCGCAACGCTGCCCGTCGGATTCTGAGCGAATTCCCCGGTGCGCTGGTGATCTCGCGCGAGCTCGAATGCGCGCGCCACCTCGTGCGTGGCGGCTCGGCGACGACGTTCCTCGAAGTCCATCGCGTGCCCGGCGGCCGCACGCGGCGACGGTGGTTGCTCGAAGCCGCATCTCGCGTCCGCGGGATCATCGCGATCTCGGAGGGCGTGCGCGCGGACCTCCTCGAACTGGGGCTCGCTACCGACCATCTCCTCGTCGAGCACGACGGTTTTGCGGCCGAGCGCTTCGGGAACTTGCCGAGCCGCATCGATGCGCG
>JAYTBY010000657.1:0-6525 GCA_043736755.1 Planctomycetota bacterium
ATGAGCGACGCGACTCCGATGCGCACGCCCCATGCGAACGACTTCTCGCGCTCGCGCATCGCCTGCAGCGTGAGCGCGGCGAGCGCGAGGAAGAGCACGCCGTGCGCCGCGCCGACAATCGTGACGGCGAGCGGCATCCCGGCGAAGTACTTGAGCGGCATGGCGACGCCGAGCAGCACGAGGAACGAGCAACCCTCCAGAAACGCCGTCGCCCGCAATCGCGCGGGCGGTGTGTCGAAGCGCAGGATGTCGCCGAGGTACATGTCCGAGCAGAGTGCCGGCCCGGACGCCGATGCGCCACGTCGTCTTCGCCCAGGCCCGGCGCGCTGCCCTTCGCGTACCGGTCCTGCGACAGTACGCCACCCGGTTCTCGTCGGGGTCGAATGACCAACCGCCGCTACCTCCTCTTGCTCACCGCCCTCTTCGCCGGCTGGTGGGCGCTGCTCGCGATCGCGCCCTGGGACCGCGCCGCATGGAGAGTGCAGAACGTCGGCATCCTCGGCCTGATCGTGGCGCTCGCCCTCTCGCGACGGCGCATGTCCTTCTCGCGCGTCTCGTACACGTTCCTCTTCGTGTACCTGTGCCTGCTGGCCGTCGGCGCGCACTACACGTATGCGAGGACGCCGTACGACGAGTGGTTCCTCTCGCTGACCGGGCAGACGTTCAACGCTTGGGTCGGGTGGGAACGAAACAACTTCGACCGCATCGTGCACTTCGCGTACGGACTCCTCCTGGCCTACCCGGCGCGCGAACTCTTCCTGCGCATCGCCGATGTGCGTGGCTTCTGGGGCTACTTCCTGCCCCTCGACGTCGTGATGTCGACGTCGATGATCTTCGAGCTGATCGAGTGGGTGACCGCGACCGTGTTCGGCGGCGGCGATCCGAACTACATCGGCATGCAGGGCGACGTGTGGGACACGCAGAAGGACATGGCGCTCGCGACGCTCGGTGCCCTGCTCGCGCTCTGCGTCATCGCGGCGGTCAATGCGCGCTATCACCGCGATTTCGCGCGCGAGTGGAACGAGAGCGTGCGCGTGAAGCGCCGTGAAGCGACGGATCCGGATGGGCTGGCGTGGTTGGCGCAGCGACGGAAGTGATTCGGTCGCACGTCGGGTCAGCCGGTGGGACGAAACGCGCTTCGCCGCGACGAACTCACCGAGGTGCGACGTCCTGTGCTGTTGGGCGGACTCGCAGCACCGGATCGCTGATCGGGGAATCGAGCTGTCCGCAGTCGATGCTCATCGAATCCGCGCGTCGGGGTCTGGATGTTCGCTGCCCACTTCGTAAACCGCGGTCGCGCAACGGATCGGGCGAACCGTCGCAGTCGAAGGGATCGTCCCGGGCGAGCTGAACGAGCCTCCAGGCGCGATTCGAACCCGCCAAGCACTCGTCAGTTCGTCCCCCGCTCGACAAGATGCAAGCACAGCCTCGAAGGGTCCTCGTCGACGAGCTGTAGGCGTCCGAACGACGTACGACCGTCGCGGGCCAGCCTGAGGTAGCACCATGTCCGACCACGAGCCGCCGCACTCCAGCATCGTCCTCTACCAGACCGAGGATGGGCGCACGCGCGTCCAGTGCCGGTTCCAAGACGAGACGATCTGGCTGACCCAGGCGCTCCTCGCCGAGCTGTTCCAGAAGGACGTGCGCACGATCAACGAGCACCTCGTGAACCTCTTCGAGGAGGTCGAGCTGAGCCGAGAGGCAACTATCCGGAGATTCCGGATAGTTCGCCTGGAGGGTACGCGTGAAGTCGCACGCGAGGTCGAGCACTACAGCCTCCCCGCCATCCTCGCCGTCGGCTACCGCGTCAGGTCATCCCGCGGCACCCAGTTCCGCCAGTGGGCAACCGCCCGCCTGAACGAGTACCTGGTCAAGGGCTTCGCGATCGACGACGAGCGCCTGAAAAACCCGCCGGGCAAGGGCCAAGCGGACTACTTCGACGAGCTGCTCGAGCGCATTCGCGACATCCGCGCGAGCGAGCGGCGGGTGTACTTGCGCGTGCGGGACATCCTGGCGCTGGCTGCGGACTACTCCCCGACCGAGCCCGACACTCAGGCCTTCTTCAGGGTCGTGCAGAACAAGCTGCACTTCGCGGCCACGGGAAAGACGGCGCCAGAGCTGATCGCGGAACGTGCGAATGCCGGCGAGCCGAACATGGGGCTCTCGACCTGGAAGGGCGGCGCCGTTCGCAAGGGCGACGTGACCGTCGCCAAGAACTACCTGCACGAGGCTGAGATCGACGAGCTCAACCGCATCGTCGTCATGTTCCTCGACTTCGCGGAGGATCAGGCGAAGCGACGGAAGCAGGTCTTCCTGCACACTTGGCAGACGCGACTCGACGATTTCCTGCGCTTGAACGAGCGCGCGATCCTGCCGGATGCGGGCAAGGTCAGTCGTGAGCAGGCCGACGCCCTCGCAGAACAGGAGTACGAGCAGTTCGCGGCGCTCCGTCGCGCGGAAATCGAGGAGCGAGCCGAACTGGACGCGCTCGAGGAGCTCGAGGACGAGGTCAAGAAACTGCCCGGCACGGAGAAGCAAGCGTCGGGATGAACGAAGCCTGGGCGCGGGCCGACTGCATCATCCTCGCCTCTCGACCGACGCGCTGACGAACGTCAACGGGCGTTGCGAATCGAGGGTGCCCGACATCGTTCGCGCGCACCGTGCGCGTTCAGGTGCGCCCGCGTCGACCGCGGACGAGGATGTGCCACAGAGCGGGATGACGCTAGGCACGGGGATGCGTGCTCGCAATCCTGGTCATGCTGGCCCGACCCACGACGATGCAGGGCGCGCGAGGAACTCCTCGAGTGCGATGCCTTCGGTTCCTACAACGAGCGGCCGTATCTCGCCGTGTGCGGATCGAAAGGCGTCGAACGACTTCCAGCGCGCTCCCTTCGCCCCGGTTTTCACTTCGATCGCCGTGCGATATGGGCCGCGACGCAAGACGAAGTCGATCTCGTGGTTCCTCTCACGCCACCACGTCAGCTCGACCGGCGTTCCGATCGACGTGTTGTAGAGGTGCGCCCCCACCGTCGTCTCGACGAGTCGCCCCCACAGCGCGGGGTTCGCGCGTGCTTCATCGAGCGACCCCGACGCGAGGGCTGACACGAGGCCGGTGTTCAGCGGCAAGAGCTTCGGACTCGATCCTCGCGAGCGGATGCGATCTCCGGCGTACTTCTGGATCCCGGCGACGAGGCCCGCGCGCTCGAGCAACTCGACGTAGTGAGCAAGCGTCGCGGTGTTGCCGCGGTCCTGCAGTTGCCCGAGCAGCTTCGTGTACGACACGACTTGGCTCGCGTGCGCGCACGCGAGTTCGAACAGTGCTCGCAGCAGCGCCGGCTTGTCGACACGCGTCATCCAGAGCACGTCGCGCGTGATCGTCGTCTCGACGATCGATTCGCGAACGTAGCTACGCCATCGATCGGTGTCGGCAACGAGACCGGCCCCACCCGGGTACCCGCCGAAGAACACGTAGCGATCGACGTCGTAGCCAAACGCGTCGCGCATCTCGGGCAGCGACCAGTGCATCGGCCGCAGCACTTCGAAACGTCCGGCGAGGCTCTCGCTCAACCCTTCGTGGATCAGGAGCGTCGAAGACCCGAGCAGCACGACGCGCAGATCACGTTTGTCGCGCGCGTCCTGGTCCCACAGTCCCTTCACGGCGACCGACCACTGCGGGATCTTCTGGATCTCGTCGAGCACGAGCACGGCCGGTCCTGAGCGAGCGAGCTCGCGCCCCTGCTCCCACTGCGCGCGGATCCACTCCTGCGGCGGTGCGGAGAGCGCTTCGTCGACGCTGGCCAAGTGGCTCGGGTAGGGCAGCCGGTCGAGGACGGACGTCACCCCGGTCGTCTTCCCGATCTGGCGCGGCCCGAGGAGGACCTGGAGGAACCGCCGTGGCTCGGACAGGCGTTCGGCCAGGACTCGAAAGATGTCGCGGTTGAAGTCCATGCTGAGGGTTCTTCGACATTTTGCGAGTGATGCCTCGTAGATCTACGAGAGACGTCTCGTAAACCGTCATAGTCGGCCTAACCCACTGTAAAAGCAGGAGTTCTGGATCGAGCGGAACCATCCGGAGCGCACCTGACCAGGCCCCGAACCCTACTCCGCCTCGCCCCACACCCGCGCCGAACCATCCTCCGGATCGAACTCGACGTGTACGACGCTCGGTCGGCAACACACCGGGCAGTCCTCGACATAGCTCTGCTCGAGGCCCCCACTCGGATCCAGCGGCACGACGATGTCCTCGCCGCACGCGTCGCACACGTAGCTGCCCTCGGTCGGAACGCGACGGTCGGGCCGCAGGCGACGGCGCGGGATCGGAGTGGGTTCGTCCTCCACGGCGGCGTTCAGTGGTGGTGGCCGTGGCCGTGAGTGCCGTGGTCGTGTCCGTGCGCACCGTGCTCATGGTCGTGCCCGTGACCGTGCGCTCCGTGCGCGTGACCGTGCGCGAGCTCGTCCTTCGTCGCAAGCCGCACCGAGTCGACCTTCACGTCGAAGTGCAGGGTCTTCCCCGCGAGCGGATGATTCTGGTCGATGACGACGTGATCGGCCGCGATCTCGGCGATCCACACGACGTGTTGTTCGCCGTTGTCGCCCTCGCCCGCGAATTGCATCCCGGCTTCGATCTCCATGTCATCGGGGAACGAGTTGCGCGGGACCTTGCCGCGGCCGCGCAGATCGTGCTCGCCGTAGCCGTCCTTCGGCGCGACCGCGACCTTCAGCGCGTCGCCGACCTTCTTGGCCGTGAGCTCGCGCTCGAGCCCGACCACGTTGTCAAGGTGTCCGAACAACTCTGTCGAATGCCTGCGCGTGTCGCGTGGCGTCCGACCCGATGCAGAGTACTTCGCATTTGGGAGGTCACATGTGTTGGCCGTGTCTCCGGCTACACACAGCAAGGCGACCTTCTTCGCTCCAGGAATGACTAGCGTTGGCTATCCAGGTACGTCTGAATCAATACCGGAAACTGCTTTTTCTTACCCAACAAGTCCTTAAGGATCTTTTCAAGGTCTGGATCCTCATCGACCGCTATTCCCCACGACACAGACCAACCGCGAATCCCCGTGCTATCGGAATAGAAAGCGGCTTTTGGCAGCCGGTCCGTATGAATGTTCGCGAACGGTCCGTAGTTGTACTGTCCGAGTCGATACTTTCGCGCAAGCACCGCGTCACACACCGTGCGCAGTCGTTCTAAGAGGTCCTGTACTTCCGCACGAGGCTCGATCAACATCGATTCGAGAGCGAAGATATCGCGTTGGTCCAGGGCTATGCTGGAGGCAGAAAACAGATTCGTGATGTACTCTAGCGAAATCGGATCGGGAGGCGCGTAACGAGCCAACCAGCGTGCGAATACTGCATCGCTGACCTGCATGGCGACTTGAAGCATGTCGAGCACGCTTTCCCATGCAGGAAGCGGAATATCAGGAACGATCGAAAGACTGATTCGCTGCTCAAGTTCTGGGCGAACTTTCTCCCACTCTTGGCCATAGAAGGTAGCCAGAAGTGAGCCAGTTGTCGCCGAAGCTGGTTCAGTCACTGCCCCCGAGGGGACCGCAGGCGGCTCCGTAAGTCTAGCGGGCCCCAAACGTGCGGCCCCACCCGAGCCGTCGGCCAGAATGCTGCCCCCGGTCGCCGGATCACTTCTTGGTAGAAGTCCTGAATGGACGCTCGGCTCGACATCCGCGGGGCGCGGAAAGACGAAGAAGAACAGCAGCGCCGCGACAACGCAAGTTGTGAACAGCCACGCCCGGATTGCTCTCGATTTCATTCCCTACAAGCAGCTCGAGCAGCTACCAGTCGCTTGCGCGCTCAGTGAACTCGTTGAGAGCGTGAATGTCTTCGATCCACCGCATCGGATGAGATCGAACGAAGTTTCGGAACCAGAACCGGGTGCTCCGACTACGGGAGGCGGAAAAACGCACAGCGGCGAGCCCGGCGGGCGCAGGACACAGAAGTTCATGCTAGTGCCGATAGGAAGATCCCAGGCACGAGTCACCGCGGCTTCACAAGCTTCAGCGATGCAGTCCGGGGAGGTCCCCGTGCACTCACCGGACGCCACATCGACCGTGACACTCACCATGTTGAGACCACTGGTTGTAGTCTGTGAACCGGAGATGCCTATGCAGCCGGCACACACAGCAGCGTGTGCGGCGCCGGCGAAGATGACCGAGCCAAGGACGGTCCTAGCCGATACGCTAAGGGCGTTCTGAATGCGCGCGAACCCACAAGCTCGCCACATTTCTGAATGCTCAAGTCTTCGACTCATCGCTAAAGCCCTCCCGATGTATGGATTTGAAGTGATCCCGATTCGCTTGCAGAGCGGGAGGTTACCCCCCCCCCCCATCAATGCCATTAGGCTCCCCTTCGTCCCGTAGCGCCCCAGCGCTGCGTCGGCTTGAACGACACTCTTGGGTACGGTTTCCGAGCCCGACGTCGGTAGCGCTTCCTGGCGATGCGCTCGAGAAGCCGAGCGAGTTCGCGTAGAGCATCGCCTTCATGCTTCGGCAGTAGGATCCGAGTGAGATGGCT
>JAYTBY010000658.1:0-2995 GCA_043736755.1 Planctomycetota bacterium
TCTCGATCGCCATCTTCATCACCTTGTGGACTCCGTGCATGTCGAGGTCCTTCACGGTGAAGACATGGATGCCCGAAGCCTTGATCTCCTGGCGCTCGCGCGGATCGATCGCACGCACGCCGATCAACACGGCTTTCTCGACGTCGACCATCGGGACACGTTCGCCGAGCCGGACGAGTTCGGGCGCGCCGCGACCGATGCACGCGGCGAGCGGCATACCGTGCACGTTGCCCGACTCCGAACTCTCGGGCGTGTTCATGTCACCGTGCGCATCGAACCAGATCAGTCCGATCTTCTTCTTCTCTCGGTGGTAGTGGCTCGAAATGCCCGCGACCGTCCCGCAGGCGATCGAGTGGTCGCCGCCGATCACGACCGGGAAGTGCCCCAGGGCGAGCGTCGCTTCCACGCGTGTACGGAGTTCGCGGCACGCGGCCGCGATCTCCTCGAGGAAGCGCGCTTTCGGATTCCGAGGGACGCGCGAGACCGGTTCGGGCACAGGCACGTTGCCGAGGTCCTCGAAGCGCAGGCCGAGCGAACGGACGCCCTCCTCGATGCCGGCGATGCGCACCGCGTTCGGCCCCATGTCGACCCCGCGGCGACCGCCGCCGAGATCCATGGGAACTCCCAGGAAGGCCACAGTCCGCTCTATCATCGTCTTCTCCACAGGTTCACCCGATCACCGCGCTGCAATCCAAAGCGCGCGGCGGCATCCCCGTCGCGCACCGCGATCTCGAGCGAGCCGAAGGAATCTACCAGGGCGAGCCCCTCGCCCGGAGCGACGTCCGCGTAGCAGCCGACGACGCCGACTTCGAAGCCGCTCCGTTCGACCATCCAGGCCTCCGGATGCGGCAAGAGATCCTCGATCCGGGCCGAAAGCACCAAGTTCCCGTAGCGGTCCGCGAACAGGACCTCCGCGACGAGGGACTCGCCCGTGACCACGGCGCGCGGCAGTTCGAGCCGCTCGAACGCGAGGTCGCCGCCGCGCGTCGCCTGGAACGGCGGGAGCCCACCCGCGATCGCGGCGGCCGCGGGCGCGAAGACGTCACGACCGTGGAAAGTCCGGCTGGATCGAGGCAATGCGAACCGCGACGCGTCGAGTTCGCGGACGCGCGCTTCGGCGCTGAGCACGCGCGCGAGGAGCCCGTTGTCGGGTGCCAGGAACACGTGGCCTGAATCGATCGCGACCAAGATGCGTCGATTCGAGCCGACGCCCGGGTCGACCACGGCGACGTGGACGGTGCCCGGCGCGAAGTAGGCCGTGGAATGCGCCAGGAAGTACGCCGCACGCTCGACGTCCTGCGGCGGAATCCCGTGGCACAGGTCGACGACGCGCGCCTGTGGATGGCGCGCCAAGAGAACTCCGTGGACCATCCCGACGTAAGGATCCACGAGCCCAAAATCGGTCGTCAGCGTGATGATGCCGTTCGCCACGAACGGCTCGGTGACCAGGGGATCGTGGTGCGCCACGCCCGGACTCAACGTGTTCGCGATCCGAGCGCCCCGAGCCACGCGCCTTGCACCGCAGGATTCGCGCTCGTCGCGCGCAGTTCACGCAGCAGCCGCTCGTATTCGGCCGGACCACCCCACTGCCCTACGGCGAATCCGACGCGGCGCAGGTCGCTGGAGGTCGCACCAACGGGTGGATTCTCGAGCTCGCGCAAGACGGCGTAAGGCCCGCCATGATCGAAGAGCAATCCGCCGGCCAACACGCTGACGTCGAACTCCGCGTCCCACAGCGCGGCGCGCAAGAGCGGCTCGACCGAGCGGTCACCGATCTCGACCAACGTTCGCGCCAGTTCGATGTCGAGTTCGCGGTCGTCCGGACGTGGGAACAGCGCGCGAAACACTTCGAGGTCCTCCGCTGATCCGCTGCGCGAAAGAGCACGGACCAACTCGACGGCCGCAGCCCCCCGGGGCGGTGGGTCGGACGAGAGCGCATCGCGAACGGTCGCACGGCCAGCCAGGCGTCCGGCTCGACACAGAGCCATCGCGATCATCGTCTTCTCTGGACCTTCGGTCTCTGCGAGCCGCGATTCGAGCACGACGCCAGCGCGCGGATCGCGCGCCGCGTGAGCGAGCGCGCCGATCACCGCCTCGTGCTCGGGGTGGAGCGGATCGTTGGCACGCTCCTCGACCTCGGCCGTGGCCTTTTTCTGATCGTGCCTCAGGCCTGAAACGAGGAGGGTCGCGCGCACGCGCGGATCCGGGTCCTCCCGCAAGGCCACGAATCGCGCCAGCCAAGCCGGATCGGCCAAGCCGCCGAGCGCCTGAGCGAGTTCGACGCGTCCGTTCGAATCGAGCAACGTCGGATCCACGGAGAGCAACGCGCCACTCGCTTCCTCGCCGGCCAGCCCGGCGAGTTCGACGGCACGCCAGCGCACCTCGGGAACTTCGATCGCGGCGCGCACGAGGTCACCGACCAAGCGCTCCAAGCGACGGTCGCGCACCTCGTCGAGGATGACGCGCCACTCCGCCGGGGTCGCAGGTCGCCACAGGTCGTTCGCCACGAGATCGGACAACTCCCGCGGCATGACCGCGACAGCCGCGCGCAACCGCGCCAGTCCGCGCCCGTTCAGTACCTGCCCCAAGAGGTGATCGGTGACGCCGGCGCGACGGAGGCCGGGCAACGCGCCCAACACGATCTCGGCCAAGCGATCGGGATCCGCGGAGAGTTCGCGTACGGCGAGTACTTTCCACGCCTGGCCCTCGACGAGTCCGAACTCGCGCGCCGCGTCCCAGCGCAAGCGCAACAAGAGCGCACCGGCAGCCGACGGTCGCGACGAGGCGGGATCAAAGGCTTGAACGAGGAGCTCGCGCGCCGAGGCAGAAGCCGCGTGCACGGGGTCCGCTGCGATCTCCTCGACGCGGCGGCGTCCGGCGTTCCTTCCGTCGCGCAGCAACGCGAGGAGCGCGCAATCGCGTTCGAAGGGTGCATCGCCCGCGGCAATCTCGAGGAGCAGCGCCGTGGCGCCGGCGTTCATCTCACCGAGCGCCA
>JAYTBY010000659.1:0-2993 GCA_043736755.1 Planctomycetota bacterium
CCCGGGAAGAGGTCGTCCACGTGCGCGTGCACGATCGACGAGAGCAGCACGAACTCGTTTGGGCCGTCGGCGATCGAGTCGGGCAGCGCGATCAAGCGCGGCAGAGCACGCGGGACCTGCACCACCGCGACTCCGCTCTCGCGGCCGAAAGCGTCGTCGCCTTCGACCTGGACGACGAAGTTGAGCGACTTGTTCAGGATGCGCGGGAACGGGTGCGACGGATCGAGGCCCATCGGCGTCAGGACCGGCAGCACTTCCTGGTTGAAGTAGCGCCGGATCCAGCGCGCTTGCCGCGGCGTCCACACGGCGCGCTTCAACAGTTGGATTTGCTGCGTCTCGAGCGCGGGCAACAGCACTTCGTTCAGCACGCGGTACTGCTCGTCGACGAGCGCGTGCGCCTCGACGCTCACGCGCTGCAGCGTCTCCTGCGGCGTGAGTCCGTCGGGTCCGGCGTCCGTCACCTCGAACGCGACCTGTTGCTTGAGGCCCGACACGCGGATCTCGAAGAATTCGTCGAGGTTCGTGCTGCAGATCGTGAGGAACCGCAGCCGTTCGAGGAGCGGGGTCGAAGGATCCTTGGCCTGCTCGAGGACGCGCCGGTTGAACTCGAGCAGGGACAACTCGCGGTTCACGTAGAGCGCCGGGTCGCGCAAGTCCGGGCCGGGCCCGTTCGAGCGCGAGGGGATCTCGACCTCGTGCGGAACATCGGGCCGCTTGTGGATCATTCGGGGAGGTCTCGCGGGCAGACTGCGTGGAATGCTCGCACGCTCCGCGCACTCGCGCCACTTCCTTGATCGAGCCTTGATCTTTCGGAACAAGACGCGCGCGGCTTGAATGGATCCACCGACAGGCCTTCGAATTCCGAATAGGATCGCACGTGGTGAAGTCCTCCCCGCTCTTACCCTCGAGCACGTGGCTCGAAGAACTCGCGCGGCAGATCGACCGCACGCGTGAGGTCGTCGAGCCCGAGGCCGTTCACCGCCTGCGTGTCGCGGCTGGACGCTTGTCCGTGTGGCTCGAGCTGGGCGCTCGCCGCGCGTTGCGCGACGACCTACGTCGGCTGCGAAGATCGGCGGCTCCCGTGCGCGACCTCGACGTGCTGACCGCGCATGAAGCCGGAGCCGCGTGGGCGGAGTCGCTGCGCACCGAGCGGTCGCGTGAGGCCGTCAGCCTGCGCACCGCTCTCGCGTCGCCGCAGATCGAGACGCTGATCATCGCACTCGGCCTGGTTCCGGATCCCGACGCCGTGCACGTTCGCTCAGGGCTACAACGCATGAAGCGGCGCGTGATGCGCGCCGGAGATCGGCTCGACGAGTCCGAAGGCGAAGAGGCCGCGCTGCATCGCTTGCGCCGGCGCGTGCGGCGACTGCGCTACGCGCTCGAGTGGATGGGCGCCGACGCTGCTGAATTGCGCGGGCTGCAGGAACACTTGGGCGGCATGAACGACCTCTCGGTGGAGCTCGCGCGACTCCAGGTTCGGGCCGGAGATCTCGCGCTCGCCAGTCGACGCGAGGCGGTTCGACGCGAACTGCTCGAGCGCCGTGATCTGGCTCTCGAAGCCTGGCGAACCCTGCGACCGCGCATCGGGGAACTCTGACACATGAACCTCTGGGTCATCCGTCACGCCGTTGCCGAAGAGGCGTCGGCAACCGGCGAAGACGCGCGCCGCGCGTTGACGCAGGAGGGTCGCGATCGATTCGCGCGTGGCGTCCGAGGCCTCGCGCGCATCGGCGCACGCTTCGACCTCGTGCTGCACAGTCCGCTTCTGCGCGCACAAGAAACCGCAGACCTCCTCGATCCCGTTTGCGACGGAGAGATGTCGGTCACGGCCGCTTTGGCGCGTCCGCCGGACGACGAGTTGCTGGCCGAGATCGCGGGCGACGTCGTGGGACTCGTCGGGCACGAACCCTGGCTTTCGCAGACGACCGCTTGGCTCATTTTCGGGTGGAAGGTCTACGAAGACGACCCGACGACGACACTGATCGAGCTCAAGAAGGGTGCGGCGGCTCACCTCATCGGCGAGCCGCGACCGGGCGGGATGCGCCTCGCTGCGCTCTATCCGCCGGCTGCGTTGCGCGCGTTGGGCCGTCGCTGATCCGCGCGCAACCCGCGCGCGGAGAAGAAGAGCGCCGCCGCGCACAGGAGCATCAAGAAAGGTACGCCCAGTGAACCGGCGAGCCAGCCACCGAGCGGTGCCGCGATTGCGGCCGCCATCGTGCGCGCCGAAAAAACGATGCCGAACGCGCCGCCGCGTCGCTCGACGGATGTCTCGGCCGCTGCGAGCCCGAACGAACACGCCGAGCTGCCCGCGAGCGCCGCCCCGAAGACGATTCGAGCCGGAAGTAGCACCGCGTAGATCGGCACGGCCTGCAACGCGAGTGCGATCGCCGAAGCGACCGCCGATTGCACCAGTGCTCGGCCATGCCCGACGGAATCACCGTGCCGCCCCCATACAGGCATCGCGAGGAGGACCATGAGCGAGCTCGACGAGAACAGCACGCTGGTCCAGAGCGCCGCGTCCTCGGCCGAGCCGGGCACGAGGTCGCGCACGTGGAGCTCGAGGATCGGACTCGTCGCTCCGAGCGCGAACGCAGCCCAGAAAACGATGCCGAGTCCGGCGCGCAAGCGTGGATTGCCCCACAGGTCAGCGAAGTCTCGGCGTGCGTCGCGCACGGCTTTCATGACGCTCGCGCGGCCTTCCGTCTCGCGTCGTTGTGACGGATCCTCGCTCGCGAATGCGGCAACGAGCACGAAGGCCAATGCGGAGGCGACCGAGACCCCGAGGAACACGCTGCCGATGCCGGCATGCACCGCTGCGAACCCGCCGGCGAGAGGGCCGACGACCGCTCCAGCAGCCAACGCGGTCTGCAGCGATCCAGCGACGCGGCCTTGGATCGCCGCAGGCGCGGCGATGCTCACGAGCGTCGCACTCGGCGCGACGAACCCTGAGAACATCCCTTGCAGCAAGCGCAGCGCGAGGAGTTGCCACGCCG
>JAYTBY010000660.1:0-2990 GCA_043736755.1 Planctomycetota bacterium
GTGTGAAGTCGGGCCAAGTGGATCTCTCTGGCTAGGCGCCGCGACGACGCGCATTCGTGGATGCTCGGAGGAGCGGCAACGCCGCCAGGGAGATCCAGGCGGCTCGAATTCACACACGAACTTCGGGTTCACCCCACTAGCCGAGCGTGTCTACGCCGTCGCGGCCGTGGCCTGCGCCTTCCAGAGGAAGGTCCAGCCGGTCGAGGAAGTGGGCTCGTTGTTCACCTCGGCCCGGCGGAAGGTCGAGGCTGACGGGCACATCACGGGCTGGCCCTGATCGACGAACGGGTCGCGGCCACGCAGCCGCCTGGTTGCGAGGGCCCATCCAAGAGATCCGCGTCCACTGAGGGGCGAGCTTGGTTCGTGAGATCCCCGCCGCGCCAACCGGGAGATCCAGCCGAGTTGTCCGGTCGAACGCCATCCGTGAAGAGCGGTGCACGCTCGCAGCGATCGTTTTCGGTGGTGACGCCACGAGCGCGGCTCTCCTCTACGCGAGAAGCCGCCCGCGTTTTGAGATCGACGCCGAGGCCATCGAGACGCCGGGGAGGCCCACCGGTGCGGTCGGTACGGAGGCTGACCAGGCCGGTTGAGCCGCACCGGGAATCCAGGCCGCGAGTTGTCGAGGTCGGGTGCGCTCCGGAAGCCTCACGCCGCAGGTTGGCACTCCCGGCACCCTTGCGCCGTTCCGTTCAGAGCAGCATCGCCGCCTGCGCCGCCGCGAACTCCGCCAGCCGGCGCGGGGACAGCAGGTCGACCGCGTGTTCCGATTCCCCGCCTGAGCGCATGGCTGCCTGCCAGGACTCGATCGCGGCGAGTGCGCGGCTGTCCCCGGTGTCGACGCGGACATGCGAACTCCAGATGACGAGTCCCGTCTCGACCGCGATCAAGTCGACGTCCAAGCCAAGGCGCACAGGTTCGTACGGTCGGAGATCCACCACGCGCGCGGCCAAGATGGCGTCGAGCCCGGCTCGCCGAGCGATCTCGAGCACGGCCTTGGGCTGGATGTTCCCCGTGCGCGCCGGAGCCAGGCCTTCGATCGATTCCATTTCGATGATGCCGAGCGGCACGAGTTCGAACGAAGTCTCGGCCGTGAACGCCGCGGTCAGGGCGTCGCGCAACGGTTCGACCAGACCCGCGTCGAAGACCTCGCCTTCAGGAGGCAACA
This sequence comes from Planctomycetota bacterium, assembly GCA_043736755.1. Classification (GTDB taxonomy): domain Bacteria; phylum Planctomycetota; class UBA1135; order UBA1135; genus JAEUHZ01. The sequence continues at coordinate 1,166 of JAYTBY010000660.1, forward strand.
CACCGACGCGCCGGATGTCGTAGTCCGCGAAGTCCGCGGATGCGCGCGCGGTTCCGAGCGGGATCACGCCTCGGATCGCGGGACCGTTGCAGCCGGCGACGACCGACGCGACGAGCACGAGCAGGATCGGGATCTTCATCACGGACGCTCCTTGCGGTCGCTGCGCGACTCGCGTTCCAGTTCGGCCTTCTGTGCTTCGAGTCGCGCGATTTCCGATTCCGCGAGTCGCCGCGCGAGGTCGAGCGTCTGGGATTCGAGTTCGCGGACGCGTTGATCGAGATCGGTGCAGCGCGCGGTGAGCGACGCGTGCTCCGTGATCAACGCCGTCTGCGAGGTCTTGGTTGTGGTGAGATCGAGTTCACTCGTCTCGAGGCGTCGGGCGAGATCTTCCTTTGCGGCCAACGCCTCCTGGTAGAGCTCGAGAAGCCAGGTGCGCCCACTCGAAACGCCTTCGACTTCGCGCAGCGGCTCTTCGACGATCCGCACCGAGCCCGGAGGCTCGGACGGAGCGAGGTTCGCATTGGTCACGCCGACCGGAGAGATCAAGATGGCCTCATCGTCGTCGGGATCGCGCTGCCTCGGTGTCGGATTGGTCAACGTGCACCCGCTCACGCCAAGCGCCAAGAACGCCAGGAGAACAGTCTTCATCGTGCCACCTCGCTTTCACTTCCGACTTGGAGTTCGACGCGCGTCCACTCGCCACACGAGCAGCGAACCTCGACGGCTTGCGCCCCGCCTTCGACAGCGATGAGTCGCGCTTCCTTCGACGTGCAGCGTGTCGGCGCAGTGGGTTCCACGGCGCGAGCACGGGCGGAGGCGCCCTCCAACTCCATGGCAGCCGGCCTGACGGAGTTCGCGGCCACCACATCACGGTGCTTCAAGATCCGCGTAGTCGACGTGCGTTGCGTTTCGATCATCGAGCGTTCTCCCCGTGAGCGAGCGCGAGCTCGCGATTGAGGCGGTAAACCGCCTTCGAGTGGATCTGACTGACGCGTGACTCGGTGACACCGAGCACCTCGCCGATGTCGCGCAGGAGCATTTCTTCGCCGTAGTAGAGGAGGATCACCGTGCGCTCGGGCTCGGGCAGCTCCTGGATGGTCGCGGCGAGGATGGACTTCATCTCTTCCCACGCCGCGGTCCCCACCGGGTCTTCGGTGCGCGGGTCGGATAGAAGCGTGGCGAGCGGGCCATTCGCAGAATCCGCGTCGAGCGAGGATTCGATGACGGCGCGCGCGTCAGCCAGCGCGGACTCGACTTCGTCGACGGACACCGAGGCGTGCTCGGCGATCTGCTCGAGCGTCGGCGGCATGCCGAACTCTTGCTCGAGATGCGCGGTCGATCGCTCGATCTCGCGCAGCGATTCGCGCCTTCCGCGCGAGAGCAGGTCGGCGCGGCGCAATTCGTCGAGGATTGCCCCGCGCATTCGCGGGAACGCGTATGTCGAGAACTTGAGGCCGCGGCTCACGTCCCACGTGTCCGCCGCAGACAGCAACCCGACCATCCCCCATCCGAGGAGGTCGTCGCGGTCGAGGCCTACGGGGAGGCTCATGCGTCCGACGATGTGCCGCAGGAGCGGCATGTGGTCGAGCACGAGTCGATCACGAGCGTCCTTGACTTCGTCGGTCATCGCAAACCTCCGCGCGTGTCGCGCGTCGTACTCCGGAAGCGCCCGGTCACGCGCTCGACCAGGTGTATCGCTCCCACGCCGAGCACAGCGACGGCGGCTGCACGCCATGCAACCGACAAGACCGGGCGCTCGGCGAGGATCCCGAAGATCCCGGCACCAGCCGCGATGATCACCACGACGCGACGCGCGGCGGATCCA
>JAYTBY010000661.1:0-6502 GCA_043736755.1 Planctomycetota bacterium
GCAAACGAGAAATTCGGCGCGAGTTCGTGGACTCTCATCCCCTCGGTCTGCGTCGAGCTGAAGGCATGAAAGGTCCATTCGTCGACATGACGCAGCACCAGCGAGTTCCAGTACCCGCCGGTCGGCACGGGATCGTGCTCGATCAGGGTCAGACCCCCTGAACTCTTCGTGCACCGCCTGAGGAAGCGCAATTCATTGCAAGTGGCTGGCCCATAGCCGTTGGGGTCCGCGAGGCCCACTCCAAAGCACTGATCGTTCCACAACGCGGTCGTGTGATGGGGAGCGGTCGTTTCCGTGTACCGACCCGTGTAGGCAGGGATTCCGACCGCGACGAACACCACGTTCTCCTCCATCGCTGCGCTGATGCTCTCGAGTCGTGCCACTCCCTCGGCCATGCACGTCACTGTTGTTGCAGCCACGACCCCCGTGCCGAGTCGGTACTCGAGGACCCGACCGTACTCCAACGCGCCATACACGAACTCGTCCCCATCGGCGTTGCGGATGCCGAACGCGTCGCGTAGTTGCTCGCCCTTGAGGCAGCCCCCGGAACAGGTCGGCAGAGATCCCGTGGCCAGTCGAGCACCCGTGATGGCGTTCTCATTCGTGATGTCGATCTCCCACAACCAATCGATGCCCAACGCGACGTAGACTTTGTTCGGACTTCCCGGCACCCAAGTCATCGCTGTCGCGACGTTGTCGGGTGCTGGGCTCGAGGTGGTCGGGAACACGAACGGGGTTCCCCACGCAGGAGTGGTCCCGTGGGGGTTCAGCTTGTACGCACGCAGCTCGGATGGTCCCACGGGCGACTTCGTCGGATCGCTGTTCGCGGCGAACAGCGCGAAGAGCAACGGCACGCCAGCCGCGTGCCCCTCGACGATCTCGATGTCGACGCAACGCTTCGGCGGCGTCGTGAGGTTCAGATCGATTTGGGTCCGGTGCACCGTCGAGTCCGCACAGGCGGTCGGCGTGCTAGCGAAGAGATTCGCGCACAAGTCGATGCGCCAGGGGCCGTGCGTACCACCGGCGATGTAGAGCTGCCGCGTCGCCGAGTCGAGCTCGAAGTAGCGCAGGACCATCGGCGATGCGTCCGGGACCTCGATCGACTGGAGGACGATCGGCGTGAACGACCCGACCTGTTCCGTTTGGAGCACTTCGATGACGGCCCCTTGCGCGACGAAAGCTCGCTTTCCGTCCGGCGCGACCTCGAGGCAGAGCGGGTCGCCGTACGGGTAGGCGGCGATCAGTTCCGTCATCGCTTGGGACTGGCTCGCGGCGCTAGTGGCCGACAGAGAGACAGAGAGACAGAGAGACAGAGAGACAGTACCGCGCAGGGATGCATGAGGGCTCTCCTGACTGCACCGGGAGGGCGCAGTATCGACGAGGTGGGTGGAAAGGAACCCGAGCCGTCGGCGGGCTCGACGCGAAAACCCGCCGCCCGACCGGCATGACTGAAGCTACCCGAGTTCCGGATGGCCGCAATGCACCGGTGCTGGAACCGAGATCCCATTCCCGCTTGCAGGACTCCGCGCCCTGCCGCTCCTTTGCGGCCCTCAGTGCAGGTCCGGTTGCGGGGAGCAACCGGGCCTGCACCACGTACCGCAAGCCGACGACCCACTCGAAACGAGCGTTCTAGCCTGCCTCCAAGACCCGGATCACACTCAGCGCGGCACCGCGCGCATCTCGAATTCGTGCAGGGTGGCGGCCGCCTTGGTGCCACGCGTGCGCAGCCTCATGTCGAGCGGGCCCGCGGGCACCACCAACTCGACCGTGCGTGAACTCGTCAGGGGGCCGAGCGGAATCAGCGTGCGCCACGCGACTCTGAAAGTCGGCGCGTCCTTCGGTTTCCAATACACGTCGAGCACGATGTCCGTCGGGCACGAGCCCGTGACGCGCAGCAGCACGCGGCTCGCTTCGGGAACGACGATCGTCGGCAGCCGGACGTCGTTGACGATCGTCGGCGTTGAAAACGAGACGCTTGCATCGGCCTCGGCGCCCGCGACATCCAGGCGGGCCGTGCCCGTCGGAATGAGGCCGCCGCTCGTCGCTTTCCAGTCCAGGGTGAAAAGACGGGTCTGCGCCGCGTCGAACTCGGCGGCGCGACCCCGCGGCGGCGGCAAGTCCGCCAGGTGCCGCGGCGGTGGCTTGATGAGACAGCGCTCGACGAAGAGATCGATCAGGACATCGGGGCGGAAGTCGGCGATCTCAGCCTCGGAAAGTGGCGCGCCGCGGACGTACATGACCTCGGCGAAGGAGTCGGAGAGGAACTCGTGCACCGCATCGACGAATGAATCGCAGCGCACGATTGCACGCGGTCCGTCGCTGTCGCCGTTCGCGTCGGTGTTGCGCCACGAACCGCGGATCGTCTCGGACCCGAGCGGCACGTAGCGCGGACCGTCGACTGCGACGGGGTACGCGATGTAGTGGAGGAGTCGGTCGCCGAGATACATCTTCGGCGCCCACGAGTCCTTGGTGGTCATCTCGGTAGTGAAGTGGGTCTCCGAGACCTCGTAGCGATGCATGTTGGGGAAACGCTGCGACAGCGGCAGTGTGATCGCGCGATAGGCCGCGAAGACTGCGCGCCCCATCCAGTGCGTGCCGTGCGCGGGATACAGCGTGTCTTCACCGGCATCGCGCCATTTCTCGGCCAGAATGGCCTCGCGCAGGTCGAGGAACTCGACACTCGAAGTCCGGGCGAGGTGGCTCTTGATCTGGTCCAGTCGCGTGGGGCCGAGTGCTTCGTAAACACTCGGAACGCGCTCTCGATAGATCGTCTCCTTGTTCGGGCACACGACGTACATGTACGCGCAGCCCGCGCGAGCGAGTGCATCGCGACGATTCTCGAGCGCGATTCGCCAAGCCTCGAGCGCGTCGGTGTCCAACGGTCGAACTCCGCGCAGGTTCTCGAACGTCCATTCCCCGGCGTAGAAGATCCATCCGTCGCGACCGACCACGAGATCGCTCGACGGCGCGAGACCGAGGCCGAAGTAGTCGACGGTCGTCTTGCACCGCATGAGGACGTCGCGCAGGCCGAACGTGTCGAAGTAGTACGCCTCGAATTCGGCCGAGAACTGATTCAGTTCCGAGAGACTCGTCGGCCAGCTCGGACGCGCCACCGCGTCGCGCCCCTCCGGCTTCGGATCGCGCCGAGCGTCGTCGCGCACGAACTCGTCGAGGCGACTCGATGCGAGCGCGGCCGCGAACACTCCAACCGTGAGCACATGGAGCACACGTCGAACGGGGTGCACTGGAATCATGATCGCCATGTCGAACTATACCTGTCACGGCTCGCTCCCGAAGCTCCGCGTGCGTCATGGATCCACGTTGGCGCGCGCGCCGCAGAGTTCCGACGCAGCGTGTGCTCTGCGTGCTCGACGATCAGCGGGCGCGGCCGTCTCACGGCTCATGCGGCGATCCCCGACAGCGGAGCTCGGCTTCGCGCTCGTCGGCCCGCTCCTGCCGCGACCGAAATCCTCCGGGTCACCCATTCGTGCACACGAATCACGGCCGTCGTCCGTCTCGCGTCGACCCGCATTGGCCGAGTATCCGACCGCATGTCGGGCGTGTGGGACGGCGTGCCGCATGAGTCCGACTGCCCCGTCTTCCACCTCGGCTGGCCGGGCTACAGGAATCGAGAGCGTGCGGAGTCTCGCGCCGATGCGGTGAGTCTGATGAGATTGCCCGCAGGGATGTTCGCCTCCGAATGACGCACACTCACGAGGACTTCGCCGGAGCGTCTGGGCCGATCACCCCGAGCTTTTGATCGCGAGGTTTCTCAATCGATCCGCCGCGCGCGGACGAACTGCGCAGCGCGGTTCGCTGAACCACTGGACCTGTCACGCATGTCGACCTACCGACCCTTCGTTCTGCCCATGCTGCTCGCCGTGCTCGCCGTGCAGGCGCGCGGCCAGGAACCCGGAGACCGGACCGAGGATCCGGCGAAGCTCGAGCACGTGACGATGGGCTTCCAACCGCCCGAGGTCGCCGATGTCGTCCTTCACGACGCTCTCGCCGCAGAGGACAAGAGTGGCGGGAACAACCAGCAACTCGTAGCGCTCACGGGAACTTCCGGTGGCTGGTTCGCCGCAGTCTGGCGCGACCATCGCGACGCGATGACCGGACTCTACCTCGGCCGCTTCGATCCCGAAGGGCGTCTGCTCGAACCCGAGCAGCCGGTCCATGCGCCCGGAACGCAACGTCGCAACAATCCAGCCGTCGCGTTGCGCGAGGACGGATCGGGCGCCGTCGCTTGGACCATGGTGGTCGGCGGTGTGCAGGAGACTCTCGTCCGCGCGTTCGACCGCCAAGGCCGCTTCCTCGAGGTCGAGCGCCTCGTGGCTCGCCCCAGTGGATTCGAGAAGGAGCCCGCGAAGGCGCTGAGCTTGTGTTGCACGCGCGATGGCGGGTTCGCTCTCGCCTGGAGCCTCGGACGCAACCTCGCATTGCACGAATGGAACCTGAGCGGCAAACCCGAACCCGTTTCGTCGATCTTGAACGCGAGCAGCCTGGGCGCCGATCCCTTGGCGTTCGTCGTTGCGAACAAGAAGGGCGACGTCGTGGCGCTTTGGACCGGTGAAAAAGGCCTGCAATTCTCGTCGCGATCGCGCAACGGGCTCAACCACATCGCCTCGAGCCCAGGGTTGGCGCAGGCACTGGCGGTCGACTGGAACGGCGGCTTCTGGGCGCTTTCATCCACGGCGGAGAGGACCGAGCTCTTGCACCTAGGTGGCGACGGTCGACCCGACCGCCCGCCGGTCACCGTCGCCCAGGGCGCGATCGGTTCGGCATCCTTGGGTGCGCACGCGGCCGGTGTCGGCGTGATCATGGAACCAGCGGGCGCGCCGGCGCGGGGAGGTGCAGAAAAACCCGCGCGTGGCGAACGCGGCCGTGCAACCGAATCACCACAGATCAGCGCGATCGTCCGTGGTGCAGTCCACCTCTTCGATGCACAGGGCGCTCCGGTCGAAGGCGGCATCGTGATGGTTCCAAGCGATGCGGCTCGCGAGGTTTCGGGCCTGCGCATCGTGTCGAACGGCCGCAAGCTGGTCGTCGCGTGGACCGACACGCGCAACGGGGACAACGACGTCTGGGCCCGTTTCGTCGATACCGCAGCTGGATCCGCATCACGGCTTTCCGCCGAGTTCAGGCTGAACAGCGACGTCGCCAGCGCGGACCAGCTGAACTCGCGCGTGACGAGCAACGGCACGCGCGGGCTGGTCACTTGGCAGGATCGTCGCGAGTTGCCTGTGCGGGCCTACGTCCGACGGTTCGACGACAAGGGCTTCGTGGGCGGAGAGATCGCGCTTCCGCTCGCGCGCGAGGGCGAGACGATCACGCGCGAGGCCATGGAGCGCCCAGCCTGCGCACTGCTCGCGACGGGTGACGCGTTGATCTCATGGCGTGCCCAGCTCGGGAAATCGAGCGCCCTGCGCGCCCAGATCCTCGATTCCGGATCCAAGCCACGCACGGGCGAGTTCGAGATCGACGGTTTCGAGAACGTGGGCACGCCAACCGTGATCGCCATCGATCCGGTGGGTTTCGGCGTCGTTTGGATTCGTGGAGGCGCGGGCGGGGTCTGGTTCACGCTCGTGAAGGCGGACGGTACGCAGGCCGGCCCGGCCGTGTTGGTCAGCCAAGAAGGCTCGACCGAGTTCCCCGGGAATCTCTCGCTCGCGTCGCTCCAGGACGGGGCCATCGTGGTCGCATGGGACGCGCACAAGGGTGACGAGAAGACCGCGTTGCGTGCACGATTCCTCGACGCGAATGGCGCTCCGCGCAAGGAAGTGATCGCGATCGAGGCGTCCTCGCGGGGCGTGGATTGGGACCCGTCCATCGCGCCGAGTGCGAAGGGCGGCTTTGCGCTGTCCTGGACCTCGGGCGGAAGTGCGGATCCGTCTCGTGACGTCGTCGCACGACTCTTCGACGCGCGCGGCAAACCTGTGTCCAGCGTGATCCACGTGTCGTTCGGCGGTGCCGAGCAGGACTTCTCCGAGATCGTGAGGCTCGCTGACGGCAGCTTCGCCGTCGCGTGGGAGGACGACATCTCCTTCTACGATCACGCGTACGTGCGCCGCATCGATGCCGCAGGCAAGTGGCTCGGGCCGATGATGCGGCTGAACGAGCTCGAGACGAAGTTCATGCCCGATCGCGTGTCCCCGAGCATCGCTCCGCTGGGCAATGGTCTCGTTGCGACTTGGGGCGACCGTCGCCGCTCGCTCGGCTTCGATGTCTTCCTCAAGATCTGCGGGCCGCGCTTCGACCCGCGAAAAGTCCGCTGAAGTCGATCCCGGGCGCCGCGTCGATCGCCGCACGGGAGCGTCACGCAGCCAATCGTCAGGGCACGAATCGCGAGCGTGACGAATGGCCGAATCGGCTCGCCCGTCGTCAGGGCAGTTGAATCTCGACGACGTTCGTGCGCATCGGAAGGACCGACACTCCCGCTACACGAATGGACGCTTCGATGAAGAGCTTGGTGCCGCTCGGCAGTCCCGCGGGCACGATCCAA
>JAYTBY010000662.1:0-6489 GCA_043736755.1 Planctomycetota bacterium
GGCAACGTCGGCAACACGGTGAGCTACCTGCCGCCGGTCGATTGCTTGCCGCAGGAGACGGGCCATGTCGCAGCCCTCCGCGATCTCGTCGCGGAGATGAACGCCGGCCGGATCGAGACGCTCGTCCTCCTCGGTGTGAACCCGGTCTACGACGCGCCGGCCGACCTCGACTTCAAGGCCGCGTACGCCAAAGTGCCGTTCAAGGTGCACCACGGGCTGTTCCTCGACGAGACCGGGATCTTGTGCGAGTGGCACGTGCCGGCCGCGCACTTCCTCGAGTGCTGGGGCGATGCGCGCGCGGCGGATGGCACAGCGTCGATCGTGCAGCCGCTCATCCTTCCGCTCTTCGGCGGGAAGAGCGCGGTGGAGATCGCAAACGCGATCCTGAACAAGGGCATGGAGTCCGGCTACGACGCGGTGCGCGCGACGTGGCAAAAGGAGCGCCCCGACGCCTTCGAGACGAATTGGCGTCGCTGGTTGCACGACGGCGTGATTCCCGAGACGGCCTACGCCGCGGTTTCCGCGAAGGCGAAGACGGTCGGCTCCGCGCCGACGGTGAGCCCGTCGGGTGTCGAGATCGTCTTCCGACCCGACCCGACGATCTGGGACGGTCGCTTCGCGAACAACGGTTGGTTGCAAGAGCTGCCGAAGCCCGCGACCAAGGTCACGTGGGACAACACGGTGCAGATGGCGCCCGCTCTCGCGACGCGTATGGGGCTCGCGACCGGCGATGTCGTCGACGTGGGTCACGGCACTCGCACGGTCCGCGGACCGGTGTGGGTCTCGCCGGGACACGCGGATTTGTCCATCACGTTGCACCTCGGCTACGGACGCACGCGCGCGGGGCAAGTCGGCAACGCGGCGGGCTTCGACGTCTACGCGCTGCGCACGAGCGCTGCGGCGTGGAAGGTATCGGGCGCTGAGATCAGCAAGGTCGGCGAGTCGGTGAAGCTCGCTTCGACGCAGGAGCATGTCGACTACGACATCGTCCAAGGCCAGGTGAAGAAGCGCCAGATCCTGCGCGTGCGCGACGTGGAAGGCTTCGCGGCCGATCCGCACAGCCTCGACGCCAAGGATCGACTGCACCACTTCGGCGACAAGACGGACTTCTACGCGAAAGCCGTCCAGCGCGAGATCGACACGATGGGTCGCCCCGTAGGCGAGTACCAGTGGGGCATGGTCATCGACCTCAGCTCGTGCACGGCGTGCGGCGCGTGCGTCACGGCCTGCCAAGCGGAGAACAACATCGCCGTCGTCGGCAAGGACCAAGTCCTGCGCGGCCGCGAGATGCATTGGATCCGGATCGATCGCTACTTCGACGGTCCGGAAACGAACCCGCGCATCCACAGCCAGCCCGTTCCGTGCATGCACTGCGAGAACGCACCGTGCGAGAACGTGTGCCCGGTCGGTGCGACGCAGCACAGCCCCGAGGGCTTGAACGAGATGGTCTACAACCGCTGCGTCGGCACGCGGTACTGCTCGAACAACTGCCCGTACAAAGTGCGGCGCTTCAACTTCCTCCTCTACTCCGACTACGTCACGGAAACGCTCAAGCTGCAGCGCAACCCGGACGTGACCGTGCGCTCGCGCGGTGTCATGGAGAAGTGCACGTATTGCGTGCAGCGCATCAACGTCACGCGCATCACGGCGAAGCGTGAGCAGCGCAAGATCAAAGACGGCGAGATCGTGACAGCGTGCCAGCAGGTCTGCCCGTCCGAGGCCATCACCTTCGGTGACGTCTCCGATCCGACGAGCGCCGTGTCGCAGCTCCGCGCCGAGCCGCACGAGTACGGGCTCATCGAGGAACTGAACACGAAGCCGCGCACGACCTACTTGGCGAAGATCAGGAATCCGAACCCCGAACTCGCCGCCCTCGAGAGCGCTTGAGCGCACGGTGCTCCGATCGAGATGCGCAGCGGGCCCAGAGCCGCACGAGTCCCGCTACTCGGGTCGCTTCGTGCGTTCGCACGGCCACGGAGCGCGAGCAGCGCTCTTGCACGCAGAACTCGCGCTCAGCGCGCGTGAACTTGCACACCATCCCCTGGCTCGACGAATCGTCCGTGGAGAGCCCACCGGCCTCCACGGCAGCATCCCCTAGCCACCCGACCCCATGAAGGACGAACAGAAGACCGAGGCGCGCGATGCGCTGATCGGGCCGGGCCACACGATCGCGTCGATCACCGACAAGATCTCGGAGATCGTCCTGTCCCCGCTGGCGAAGACTCCGCTCGGCTGGCACGCGGTGATGGGCATCGCTTCCGTCGGCGTGATCATGCTGGTCGTGACGATCATCAACCTGGTCTTCACCGGCATCGGCATCTGGGGCAACAACGTCCCGGTCGGCTGGGCGTTCGACATCATCAACTTCGTGTGGTGGATCGGGATCGGCCACGCCGGGACGCTGATCTCGGCCGTGCTCCTCTTGCTGCGTCAGGAATGGCGCACCTCCATCAACCGGTTCGCCGAGGCGATGACGATCTTCGCCGTCGCCTGCGCCGGCATGTATCCACTCTTGCACACGGGTCGGCCGTGGCTCGCGTACTGGTTGCTGCCCTATCCGAACACGATGGGGATGTGGCCGCAGTTCCGTTCGCCGCTCGTGTGGGACGTCTTCGCGGTTTCGACGTACGCGACCGTTTCGCTGCTCTTCTGGTACACGGGGATGATCCCCGACCTCGCGACGCTGCGCGACCAAGCGAAGCACAAGATCGCGAAGCTCGCGTACGGCACGCTCGCGATGGGTTGGCGCGGAGCAGCGAGCCACTGGAACCGTTTCGAGACGGCCACCGTGCTGCTCGCGGGACTTTCGACGCCACTCGTGCTCTCGGTGCACTCGGTCGTGTCCTTCGATTTCGCCACGGGCATCGTCCCCGGTTGGCACACGACCGTCTTCCCGCCTTACTTCGTCGCCGGAGCCATTTTCGCAGGCTTCGCGATGGTGCTCACGCTCGCGCTGCCGATCCGCGCCTTCTACGGACTGAAGGACTTCATCACGGAGAAGCACCTGGACAACATGGCCAAGGTGCTCCTCGCCACGGGTCTCATCGTGACCTACGGCTATGCGATGGAGGCCTTCGCCTCGTGGTACTCGGGCTCGGTGTACGAGGGGTACGTCCTGCAGAACCGATTGAGCGGCCCCTACGCGCTCCTCTACTGGTCGCTTCTCCTCACGAACTGCACCATCCCGCAGATCTTCTGGTGGGCGCCGGCGCGCAGAAACATCTGGGTCCTGTTCGCCGTGTCGATGTCCGTGAACATCGGTATGTGGCTCGAGCGCTTCGTGATCATCGTGCAGAGCCTGCACCGTGATTACCTGCCGTCGTCGTGGGGCATGTATGCGCCGACGATCTGGGACTGGGGCATGTACCTCGGGACCATCGGCTTCTTCCTCACCAGCTTCTTCTTGTTCATCCGGTTCCTGCCAATGATCGCGATGTTCGAGATGCGACTGCTCGTGCCCAAATCGGGTGTGACCGGGAAGGACGCGCCGCACGGCGAATCCGCCCACGGTTCGCCGGCTCCGGCGGTGCACGACCACGGCGGGAGGAACTGACATGGCCTACGGCAAGAAAACGACCGCGATCCATGGTCTGTTGGCCGAGTTCGACAAGCCCGAAGCGCTCGTCGAGATGGCGCGGCAAGCGCGGCAAGAGGGCTTCACGAAAGTCGAAGCCTACTCGCCGATGCCGATCCACGCGCTCGACGCGGCGATGGGGTTGACGAACAAACTCCCGCTCTTCGTCCTCGGCGGTGGACTCGCGGGAATGTTCACCGGCGCGGCGCTCGAGTACTGGGTCTCGGTCATCGAGTACCCGACGAACATCGGCGGGCGCCCGTGGGTCTCGTGGCCCGCGTTCATCGTCCCGATGTTCGAGACGACGATTCTCTTCGCCGCGCTCACGGCCGTCTTCGGGATGTTCATCATGAACGGCCTCCCGCAGCCCTATCACCCGCTCTTCCACGTGAAGCGCTTCGCCGAGGCGACGCGCAGCCGGTTCTTCTTCCTGATCGAGGCAGAGGACCCGAAGTTCGATGCCACGACGACGCGCGAGTTCCTCGCTCGACGCAAGCCGCTCTCGATCGAGGAGGTTCCGAACTGATGCGTTCCCGAACCGAAACTCTCCGCGCCGGGTTCTTGGCGTTCGTCGCGTGCGCCGCGCTCCCGTTCCTCACGGGATGTCGGCAGGACATGCACGACCAGCCGCGCTTGAAGGCCTACGCGAAGTCCGCGTTCTTCGCCGACGGTCGCGCGATGCGTCCGCTCGTGCCGAATACCGTCGCACGCGGTCGCTTGTTCGAGGACGCGCATCTCCATCAGGGGAAGGTCGACGGCAAGGATGCCGAGACTTTCCCGATGCCGATCACGAAGGAGATCCTCGCGCGTGGCCGCGAGCGCTTCGCGATCTACTGCATCAACTGCCACGGGATGCTCGGTGACGGTGACAGCATGATCGTGTCGCGCGGCTTGAAGCGCCCGCCCAGCTATCACATCGACCGCTTGCGTCAGTCGCCGCCTGGGTACGTCTTCGGCGTCATCACGAACGGCTTCGGAGTGATGTACGACCTCGCCGACCGCATCGAACCCGAGGATCGCTGGGCGATCGTCGCGTACGTGCGCGCTCTCCAGCAGAGCCAGAACGCGACCATCGAAGACGTCCCGCCGGCCGAACGCGACCGCCTCCAGCGCGGGGAATGATCCAGTGAACAACGAACTGCGCTCCAAACTCGATCGCATCCAACGCACGGCCCTCGTCCTCGGGCTCCTCGGCGCCGCATTGGTCGCCTGGGGCTTCGTGGCCGACCGCGGTCAGTTCTTCCGCTCGTACCTCTTCGCGTTCTGCTGCGTCGCGATGTTCGGTCTCGGCAGCCTCATCCTGACCATGATCCACTACCTCACGGGTGGATTCTGGGGGCTCGCGATCCGACGTCAGCTCCAAGCGGGCATTCGCACGCTGCCGCTGCTCGCGCTGATGTTCGTGCCGATCGCGATCGGGCTCGTCACGCAGCCGGACGGTCATGCGGTGGCGCCGCACGGCGACCACGGCTACACGGGCAACTACTGGCTCTATCCGTGGACGGATCACGACCTCGTGCACGGCAACGCGGCGCTCGGGATCCCCGAGGACCACCTCCTCGCGCACAAGGTTCCGTGGCTGAACGTCAACGGCTTCCTCGGCCGCACCGTCCTCTACTTCGTGCTGTGGATCGGTCTCGGCTTCGGGATCCTGCGCGCGGCGGCGAAGTTCGATGCGTCAGGCGACAAGGCCGACGAGAAGGTCGCGAAGTACCTCAGCGGTCCGGGCGTCCTGATCTTCGCGCTCACCGCCACGGGTGCGACGTTCGACTGGATGATGTCGCTCGACCCGAAGTGGTACTCGACCATGTACGGCGTCATCTACATGGTCGGTTGCGCGCTCGCGACGATGGCGTTCTCGATCGTCTTCACGTCGTGGGTCAAGGACCACGAACCGTTCCGCGCGTTCGCGAAGGGCAACCTCTTCCACGACCTCGGCACGCTCATGTTCGCCATGGTCATGCTGTGGGCGTACACGAGCTTTAGTCAGGGCCTGATCATCTGGTCGGGCAACCTCGCCGAGGAGACGCCCTGGTACCTCGTGCGTGCGGAGACGAGCTGGCAAGTCCTGCTGATCGCGTTGGCGGTCCTCCACTTCGCGCTGCCGTTCTTCCTGCTCCTCATGCGCCGCATCAAGCGTGATGCGTCGTTCGTCGTCCCCGTCGCACTGCTCCTGATCGTGATGCGGTTCGTGGACGTCTACTGGCAGATCGTGCCGGTCTTCCATCCGACGGGGCTCACTCCGCACTGGATGGACTTCGCGGCGGCGATCGGTCTCGGCGGCCTGTGGTTGTGGTTCTTCATGAACCGCCTCAAGGCATTCCCCCTCTCGTCGCCGCGCCACGAGGCGGCGGTCGAGGCGGCACACGGCCACGCCCACCACTGAGTCGAAGTACGAAGGAACAGCCATGGCATCCGAGAAGTACTCGCCGAACTACGAAACGACGGACGCGACCCTGTCGCCTGTCGTGAAGTTCACGTTCTGGCTGCTCGTGACCCTCGCGATCACGTTCTTCGGCACATACGGGATGTTGCGTGCGATGCAGCAGATCCCGGTGTTGGGTGATGGTGAGCCGCACCCGCTCGCTGCGTTGAACGATCCGATCCCGGTCACGCCGAACCTCGAGATGCAGCGCGGCGTCAAGCAGGGTTGGGACGGCAAGCCCGTGGACCAATCACAACGCCAACCGTTCACGACGCGCATGTGGAGCGACATGCGCGGCGAAGCTCAGCAGAAGATCGGCACGTATGGCTGGGTCGACCAAGACGCCAAAATCGTCCACGTCCCGATCGAGCGCGCGATGGACCTCGCCCTTCAGAAGGGCTTCCCCGTTCAGGTGAAGCCCAAGAACTGATCGTTCGCGGACCCGACGCCATGCTGACCACCGTGCTCCGATCGATCGCGCCTGCCGCAG
>JAYTBY010000663.1:0-6475 GCA_043736755.1 Planctomycetota bacterium
GCTTTCGCATGGATCGGGCGCGTGGCGAAGCGTTCGCAACCGCTCGCGGACGCGGCCCCGGCTTGGCGCGAGCGCGTCGGGCGCGTGGCGTTGCTCGGCGGGATCGTGACGGCCAGCGTGCAAACGGCGCTCGGAATCGAGCCGTTCGGACTCCGCCCCACGCTCATCGAGGCCACAGTGCCGGCCAACAACGGCGAGGTTCTGGCGGCGACGACGACGGGATCGACGACGCCCCGCGGTTCGCCCGAAACCACGGCCGACATCAGCGGCCCCGTCGAGCAGCCGCAGCCGACGTCGAGTGCGCGCTCGAGCCTCTCGACCGCTCCGATCTACCTCTGGCCTGCGTTCAGCGTACTGCGACACGTGGCCGGTCTCGTCACGCCCGCTGCCGAAACGCCGAGCAGCCGAGTTCGCGTCGATCCCGATGAATCGACGGCCGTGAACGATCCGCGGTCGTTCTGGATCGCCGCATTCGTGGCGCTGTGGGCCGTGGTCGCGAGCGCTTCGTTCGCCCGCCGCTACGTCGGCTGGCGCGCACTCCGCACTTCCCTCGTGGGATCTGTGCCCGTCGTCGAACCCGACGTCCTCGACGTGTTCGATGCGGTACTCACCCGCGCTGGCCTGCGCCGCGACGGCCTGCGCGGAGTGGGACTCGTCGTGGCTCAAAACCTCGCCGCGCCCATGACGCGCGGCGTCCTTCGTCGCGAAGTGTGCGTGCCGCCGCGTGCACTCGACGATCTCTGCGATGACGAGCTCGCCGCGTTGTTCGGTCACGAAGTCGCACACGCTCGGCGCGGCGATCCGGCCTGGTTGCTCGTGTTCCGAGCGCTCGAGATCGTGTTCTGCATCCAGCCCTTGAACCGCGTCGTCGCGCGCCGTCTCGAGGACGACGCCGAGCTCCTGTGCGATGACCGCGCGGTCGTTTGGACCGGCAGCCGTTTACCGCTCGCATCGTGCTTGACCGAGGTCGCGTCGTGGCTCGTGCCGAATCACGAGTCGCCGCGGCTTGCAGCGTCGATGGCATCGCACGGAGCACGGCTCTCGCGGCGCGTCGAACGCCTCGTGGATGAGTCGCACGCACTCGACAGCGGGCGACGACGGCCGCTCTTCACCGCATGTGTGGTCGCGGTCGCCGCGAGTGCCGTGGCGGTCGTGCCGGGCTTCGCGGCCCAGAGTGGACCGAAGCCGCTACCGCTCGATTTGCGCCTCGAATTGTGGCTCGCGGCGGAGACGGGCGAGCCGGAGAGCGACTCGTTCGAGGTGGCGCCGACATCGAGTACGGGCGAGCTCGCCGCGCTCGGATCCACGAATGATTCGGTTCCGGAGACCGATGAATCGACGCTCGCCTCGGGAATCGAATCCGAGATCGATCCCCTGTCGACGGCCAACGTCGCGCAGGACTCCTCCTCGACGCTGGCGCAAGGATCGCTATCCGTGCCGCTGGGCGGCAACAAAGGAGCAGCGATCTCGCAGCCCGCACCGCTGACGTCCGAGTTCGCGACGTCGGTACCCGTGGCGCTGGCGTTCGCCGACGTGCTGGTCGAGCTCGAACGCGAACTCGCCGACCTCCGCCTTGCGCTCACAGAACGCGTGGGCGGCACCGAACTACTCTCCGACGTGGACGCACTCGCGCTCCGCGTCGAAGCCCTGCGGTACCGCGAATCCGCGCTCACGGCGCTGATCGCTGCATCCGGGAACACCCTCCTCTCTCCCGCCACAACCGGCCTGATGGCCGAGGATCGATGACCATGCGTGCATTCCTCGTGTTCTCTATTCTCGCCGCGCACGCCGCGGCGTCCCCGTGCGATCCGAAGTGCGATCCGAAGGCCAAGGCCAAAGCCAAAGCGGCAGCCGCGGTCGTCGTCGGCGATCCCGCTGTGAAGATCCGGACGGCGAACGCCAAGCCGTCGTGCTGCGCCGCGGCATCGGTCTCGTGCGCGAGCCCGAGCGGTACCTCCACCGTCTGCAACGGCGTCGCCTCGACGACGTCATCCGCCGGTGGCGCATGGCTTGCCGGTCAGACGAGCGTCGGTCAGGGCTCCTGCGCGGGCGCGAGCTCGTGCACCTCGACGACGGTCGAAGTCGCCGCGGCGGGGCCGAATCTGACGGCGATTCTCGCGCGGAGTCCGATTCGGGTCTCGAGGGCCGAACCCATCGTGGTCAGCGTCGATCCAGAGGCCCAATCGCTGTCCGGACTCGCGCAGGTGATCCGAGGTGCGCGGGCCTACGGTCAGGGTCTGCAAGGCCTCGACGAGGAGACGCGCGAGAGCGTCCGCGTCAGAATCGAATCCGCGCATGAGGCCGCGCGCGAGGCGAGGACAGAAGCGGCCGAGTCCACGCGCGCCGCGATGGAAGACGCGCGCGCGGCCCAGCGATCGGCACACGAGGAGGCGCGTGCGGCACACGGGGACGCGCGTGCGGCACACGATGAAGCGCGCGCTGCGCAGCGTGAAGCGGCGGCGGGAATGCGTGAAGCGATGCGCGAGGCGCAGGAGGCGCAAATGGAAGCCGAGCGGGAGTACGCGGCGGGCATGGACGAAGCACGCCGCGAGAACCCTGAGGCGTTCGCGACCCTCGACCCGAACGAGATGCGCGAACTGACGACCGAAGCCATGGCCTCGGCGCGCAAAGCTCTCGAAGGAGCATGGGCCGGCATCGATCTGCCCGAGGGCCTCATGGCCTTCGATGCCGCAGAGGAAAGCGACGCGCCCGAGTCGGAGGACCTTGAGGACCGCGTGCGTGCCCTCGAAGACATGGCGCGCGCCAAGGGCCACGCGACGATGGATGGTTCGCTCGAAGAGCGCGTCGCGGCGCTCGAGGAAGCACTGGCCGGCGGACGCAAGTCGCGCTCTGCGAGGCCGGCGACACGGGCGCCGCGTGCATATCGGTACGAGCACAGCGATGGTCAGGGTCTGCGCGGTTTCACGATCGACGACGACGGACAGCCGCGTGCGTTCAAGTTCCCGAGAGGAACGATGCGCTTCGCACCGGTCGCACCCGTCGCGCCCGTCGCGCCGATTTCGCCCGTCGCACCGGTTGCCCCCGTGGCACCGCACGCTCCGTTCACGCGCTCGCCCGCGCCGTCCCGCTCCTGGTCCGGGCCCGCGGCACCTCTGCCGATGGCACCCAGAGAAATCTCCGACGATCGTCGGGCAATCGAGGATGCGATGCGCAGTCTGCGCGACGAAGCCGAAGCGCTGCGCGAGGAACTGATGCGGATGCGCGAACAAATGGAGAGCCTGCCGCGCAAGTCGGATCGCTGATCGACGCGACGCAAGCCGTCGAGCTCACCCTCGACGACGAAGGGCCGCGGCAGGAATCCTGCCGCGGCCCTTCTCGTTCGAGGGGCGCGAATCGCCCTGATCTCTCAGTACTTGACCGAGCAGCCGTACGACTTCGTCTCAGCCTTGCCGATCGCCTTACCCGCCTTGAGGTCGGCGATCGCCGCGTCGACGTAGTTCACGAGCTTGTCACCTTCGGGCTTGCCGTCCGGCGCGTTGTCGATCGCGCCGCGATAGGCGAGGACGCCCTTCGCGTCGATGACGTACATGTGCGGCGTGGTCTTCGCTTCGTAGCGACGGCCGACGTCACCCTTCTCGTCGAGCAGGATCGGGTTCGCGATCTTCCACTCGGCCATGGCCTTCTTGTTCTTCTCGACGCCGACACCCTGCTTGCCAGCAGCGCCAGAGTTGACCGAGAGCCACACGACGCCGTCCTTGGCGACGCGTGCGGCCTGACCGCGCAGCGACCCATTCTCGCCGTAGCCGCGGACGACGAACGGGCATTCGGGGTTGAACCACTCGAGCACGACGACCTTGCCCTTGTAGTCGGACAGTTTGACGGCCTTGCCGTCGAGGTCCTTGAGCTCGAAGTCGGGTGCGGCCTTGCCGAGCGCGGCCTTGGCGTCGGCGACGGGCTCCTCGCGCTTCACGGGCGGCGTTTCCTTCGCGACGTCTCCTGTCGGCAGAGCGCCGGCGACGGCGATGAGTGCGATCGTGCCCAGGCCGGCGGCGATCCAGGTATTCAGGTTCTTCATGGCGGTGGTCTTTCTTCGGATGCGATGCATGCGGGTCGAACAGATCGGAGCGCAGTCGCGCTCTGGACCTCGCGGGTACGAGGTCAGGATAGTGAGCGTGAGGGCCGAGGGTGGTGAGATCGAGGTATGAGCCGGTGAGCGAGCGCTCATCCGGACGCGTCGTGCCCTGGGCCTCCTCGTCGCGGGAGCCCGACGACCGCGAATCCAGGCTCGCGGACTTCGGGCGTGACTACCACGAGGTCAACGGCCTCCACGCGAGCAGAAGGCGGCCCTTTCTGCAGGAATTCGACGAGTTCCTCGAGCGCCGACACCTCGCCCTGCGCCCAGACTTCGACGCTCCCGTCGTCTCGATTGCGCACCCAACCATCGAGTCCGAGTCCGCGCGCGCGCACCTTCGTGTGATGGCGGAAAGCGACGCCCTGCACGAGTCCGCGCACCACGACGTGTCGAGCTTCGAGGGCCATGCAACCGCGAGCGTAACACCGGGGTACGATCGCGCCGTGCTCCCCGCCCTCCTCGCTGTCGCCTCCCTCTCGATCAGTCAACTCGCGCCCGGGCCGTGGCGTGCCGTACTCGCAAGTCCGCTCGGCGAGTTGCCGTTCGAAATCACCGTCGAGGCGCGCGGTGACGCAGACGTCGCGACGATTCGCAACGGTGCCGAGACGATCGAGCGCCCGCTCGAGCTCGATGCGGACGGGAGCGTGCGCATCGCCTTCCCCTACTTCGACTCGGTTCTCTTCGCGCGCCCGTCCGCCGATGGTCGCGAACTCGTGGGTGTGTGGCGCAAGCACGCCACCGACGGACATGAGCGCGAGATGGCCTTCACCGCGCGCGCCGGCGCCGCGCCGCGCTTCGCCCTCGCCGCCGATGCGCGTGTCGAACCGGAGCGTGTCGCGGGTCGCTGGTCCGTGCGCTTTGCGGACGAGGCCGAGCCTGCGGTTCTGATCCTCGCCTCGGCTGGCAACGGTACGGTCGGGACGTTCCTCACGGCCACGGGCGACCACCGTTACCTCGCGGGCGTTTTCCAAGCGGGGCGATTGCGACTCTCGTGCTTCGACGGCGCGCACGCGTTCCTCTACGACGCGCGACTCGAGGCGGACGACACGCTCGCCGGGACTTTCGCCAGCGGCCCTGCGTGGCAGCGGAAGTGGACGGCTCGGCGCGACGAGAAGGCCGAGATTCCTGATGAATTCGCCTCAGCACGCTGGTCGACAGAACCGGGCCTCTTGTGGATCGAGGGAGTGGATCGCGACGGGACGTCGCGCTCGCTGGCCGATCTTCTGCGCACCGCGCGCGCGCTCGTCGTGCAGATCGCGGGCTCGTGGTGTCCGAACTGTCACGATGAACTCGCGTGGCTCGCGCCGCTCGCCGTCGAGCTGTCCGATCGTGGCCTCGCGGTCGTCACCCTCGGCTTCGAAGCCGCTGGCGACGAGGCGCGCGCGCTGCGACAGCTCGAGCGCATGCGCGAGCGTCACAGCGCGCGCCACGCATTCCTCCTCGGCGGAACCGCCGACAAAGCGCGTGCAGCGACGGCTTTGGGCACCATCGATCGCGTCGTCGCATTTCCGACGCTCGTCGTGCTCGGCCAGGACGGCGCGCCGCGCGCTGTGCACAGCGGATTTCGCGGACCGGCCACGGGCGTCGAACACGAGCGCGTCGTGCGCGATTTGCGCTCACGCATCGAAGCAGCGCTAGCCGAGCCGGAGGTCGCGTCACCGGCACTGGCGATGTTCGTCGACGAAGAACGCTGGCGCGACGAGCGCGACCGTACGTTCTTCGAGGTGCGTCGCGAGGGCGAGCGCGTCCTTTTCGTCGAACGCGAAGTGTTCCGCTTCGACGGGCCTACGCGTGAAGAACCCGTCGCAAGTGGTGAAGTGGTCGCACGCGGCGACGTTCTCTGGATCGGCGACGAGGCCTGGCAGTTCGATCGACGGGCCCAAGTCGCGTTGGATCCCCGCGACCTCGCGCACCGGCTCGTTCCCATGGCACGCGGGCCGTTCCCACGCGTCGGGGACGGACGCGTGGCCGGGATGGCCGTAGATCAGCCGTCAGAACTCGTGGCAGCACTCGCGAGCGCCGACCCGGTTCTGCGCCGCGAGGCCGTGTGGTTCCTCACGAATCAAATCGTGACCGCGATGTTTGCGCCGCCGGATTACGCGCCCATCGTCGATGCAGCATCGGCCGTGCAGATCGTGCCGCGTCTCGAGGATGTGGACCCGCTCGTGCGCGCGACCGCGTGCTGGGCCGCCGGAGCGCTGCGCATCGAAGCTGCGATCCCGGCGCTGCGCGCGAATGCCGAGCATCCGTTCGCGGCCGTACGGCGCGAGGCCTCGAAGTCGCTCTCGGCGCTGCAGCCGCGCTAGTGTCCCGTCCGCGAAGTTCGTGTGTGAAGTCGGGCCAAGTGGATCTCCCTGGCTAGGCGCCGCGGCGACGCGCATT
>JAYTBY010000664.1:0-2975 GCA_043736755.1 Planctomycetota bacterium
CGCATGCGGGCACGCGAGATGGTCGCGCGCGCTGCGGCGGTCCTCGACTCCCAGGTTCTCGCGACCGAGCCGCGCTTCCTCGGGCCGCGCGTCGAGGTGATCGCCGCGATGGCTGGCGGGGACAACCGATAGCGCCTGACCGAACTCGTCCGCCGCAGCGAAGGCGAAGCGCACGAGGTCGGGCGCCGGCGCGGTAAGCTCTTAAGCTCTCGACATGGCGACTGTCCCCGTTCGTAAGAGCCCCGGATCGATGGCGAAACAGCCCGCGGCGGCCAGCGCGGCTCCGGCGCGCAAGGGCGCCCGGACGCGCGCCGCGATCTCGCCGGCCGTGCTGCGCGACCTGAACGCGGGCCGGATCGAGACGCGGTCGCTCGTCGAGTGGCTGGCGATGGACTTCGCGCTCCTCGCGCGCAGCGCGCTGCCGTCCGTCCTGCCCGCGGCGGCGGTCGAGCGCGTCGCGGAGCAGCTCGAGGCGAATCGCGCGCTCGGCATCGTCGCGCGTACGCAGGTCGCGGGCGGCG
Source organism: Planctomycetota bacterium (assembly GCA_043736755.1). Lineage (GTDB taxonomy): Bacteria > Planctomycetota > UBA1135 > UBA1135 > JAEUHZ01. Next base: position 522 of record JAYTBY010000664.1, read on the forward strand.
CGCTGGCTGAGGCGCTCGGCAGAGGCGCGGCGCGCGACCGGCGCCTGAGCGCGCTCGCGGCGCACCCGTCCGACACGTTGCGCGGCTGGGCTGCCTACGCGGCCACGGCGGGCGATGCGACTCTGGCGGCGCGACTCGCGGTCGTTCGCCCCTTCGCGGCCGACCCTCACTCCGGCGTGCGCGAGCTGGCCTGGATGGCCGTGCGCCCAGCCATCGGGGCCGAGATCGAGCGCGCGCTGATTCTCTTGTCGCGCTGGTCGCTCGATGGCGACGCGAGCGTGCGGCGCTTCGCCAGCGAAAGCACGCGCCCGCGCGGCGTGTGGTGCGCGCACATCGCGGCACTCCGCGACGATCCCTCGCCTGGGCTCGCCGTGCTCGAGCCGTTGCGCGCCGACCCTTCGAAGTACGTGCGCGACTCGGTCGCGAACTGGCTCAACGACGCGTCGAAGGACGATTCCGTGTGGGTGAGTTCGGTGTGTGCGCGCTGGTCGCGCGAGTCGCGCGGTCCGGAGACGGCCTACGTCGTGAAGCGCGCGCAGCGCACGCTGCGGCGCCGCGAGTAGCGGTCGTCACTTGTCGCGCGTCGGTACGTCCTCGCCCGTGTAGCCGTTCCCCTTGATCCAGTCGCGCATGCCCTCGTCGAACTCGAGCACGCGCGCCTTGTTGCCCGCCTTCAGCGCGCGCGCATGGTGATCCAGGAGAAACTTCCGCAGAATCTCGACGCGTTCGGGCTCCGTCGCCGCGCGGTCCGCGTGCTCGCCCGGATCCTGGTCGAGATCGTAGTAGTGGATCTCGGAACCACCGCGCACGACGAGCTTCAGGTCCCCACGCAGGATCGCCTTGATCTCGCGCTTGCCCGCGTGCACAGCCTCGGCGATCACGGCCCGCGGCGCGCCGGTCTCCTGGAAGAGCGGCACCAACGTGGCCGCATCGACTCCGCCCGGAATCGGGATCCCGGCGAGCTCGAGCAGCGTCGCGTAGAGGTCGAGCGCGCGCACGCGCTCCTCCACCACGCGTCCCGCGGGGACATGATCGGGCCACGCGATCACGAGCGGCACGCGCAGCAGCTCCTCGTTCTGCGTATGACCGTGATCGCAGCTGCCGTGCTCCCAGAACTCCTCGCCGTGATCGGAATGCAAGACGACGATCGTGTTCGCGAGCACACCGCGCGCTTGCAGTGCGTCGAGCAGGCGGCCGATCTGCTGGTCCGTGAACGCGATCTCGCCGTCGTAGAGGTCCGAGGAGAGTTTCGCGATCTCCTCGGCGGGCCGCCCGGCGCGCAACGCGGCGAGATCGGGCGGCCAATCCGCCATCGTGCCGACGCTGCGCCCCGCGAACTGCACGTCGAACGGCGCGGGCGGCGCGTACGGGAAGTGCGGATCCATCAGGTGCAGGACGCCGAACCACGGCGCGGCGCCCTCCTGGCCCTCGATCCATTCCAGCGCGAGGTGGACGCCGTTGCGCGCGTTCGATCCGTACATCAGGTAGCGCTGGAATCCGCGCTCGAGCCCGGTTGCGCGCGAGAGGTAAGGGTTGTTGTGGAACATCGCCGTCGCGAATCCGCCGGCCGCGAAGCGCTCGGCGAGGGTCGCGACGTCGGCGCGCAACACTTCGGTCGTCCTCTTCGCCGGCGCGTCCTCGTCCTGCCCGAAGAGCGCTTCGCGTTCGATCACGACGCCCGCGCGGTGCTCGCTCGCGTAGAGGCCAGTGAAAAGCGATCCGTAGCTGGGCAGAGTCCACGGCGCGCTCGAGTACGCGTTGGCGAAACGGACGCCGCGCGCGGCGAGCGCGTCGAGCTTCGGCGACGTCGGCCGGCCGTATCCGTAGCAACCGAGGCGGTCCGACCGCAGCGTGTCGACCGTCAGGACGAGCACGTTCGGCGCGCGCCGCGGCGGCGCATCGGTGCCGCGCGCGCCGCGCGGGACCTCGAATGCCGCGCGCACTTTCTCGGCACCAGGAGGCGGCGTCCCGGCCCAGTGCGCCGAGATTTCCATCCGACCGTTCTTCGCCCAGTCCGCCGTGTCGATGCGGACTTCGCGCCACGCGGCCGACGATTCGGCCAGATCGACCTCGGTCTTCCACGACAGGTTCGCCGGCCCGACGATCCGCGTCTCGAGCGTCACGACTCCCGAGCGCGGCCCACCCGGCAACACGACGACGCCGGCCGCGGATTCGAAGCGCGTGGCATCCGACGCGGAGAGTTCGATCGTCGTGCTGCCGCCGATCGGGATCGTCCACGCGTCGCGCGCATCGGACAAGACGCTCGAGGGGCGAGTCGCGCTCGGACCGACCAGCGGCCAGCCCCTGACGCGGCGTGGTCGTCAGCGCGACCGTCGGCCGCTGTTCCTGCCCGGCGAGCTGTGCTGCGACCTCGAGGGATTCTCGCTGCACGCCAAGGTCGCGATCGAGGGTCACGACCGCGCCGGACTCGAGCGGCTCTGCCGCTACATCGCC
>JAYTBY010000665.1:0-2975 GCA_043736755.1 Planctomycetota bacterium
TACCGCATCACGGAGCAGGGCGCGGCCGGTCCGACCGGCGAGATGAACGTCGAGGTGGACGTGCGCGCGGGTCGCTCGTACGTCTCGACTCTCGAGGACGTCGACGGCAAGTGGACGCCGAGCTTCCGCGAAGTCACGGATGCGGAGATCAAGGCTGCGGCGGACCGTCGCGCGAAGATCCGCGCCGAGCAGTTCGAGAACTGAGCGGATCGGCATAGCACTCCATGCGCGAGCGGCTTCTATTGCGAGCGGAACGTGACGGTGCGCGCGTGAAGCTGCGCGCGCCGGACGTCGGCGTGTACACGTCGATGTTGGAACGCGGTTCACTCGTCCACCCGGGCACGGTCATCGGCGTCCTCACGCAGCTCGGCGTGCGCCGCGCGCTGGTCGTGCCCGCAGGCGTCGAAGGTCGCATCGCGACCGAAGCGCCGGACCGCGCGCACCATCCGCTCGGTTTCGGCGACGTCGTGCTCGAGGTCGAGGAGATCCGTGGCGCGAGCGCGACGGTGGCTCTGGTGCCGATCGCTGCGAGTGCAGCGTCTGGCGGACTCTGCCTGCGCGCCGCGACGAGCGGTCGTTTCTGGCACAAGCCCGCGCCAAACGAACCGGTGTTCGTCACGACGGGATCGATCGTGCGCGATGGATCTCCGATCGGTCTCCTCGAAGTGATGAAAACGTTCGGCCACGTGACCTATCGCGCATCCGGCGGATTGCCGGCGGAAGCACGCGTCGTCGCGGTGCTCGCACTCGACGGCGCCGACGTGCGACGCGGCGATCCGCTGCTCGCCGTCGAGGCCGTGCGGTGAACGTCCTCGTCACGGGCGGCACGGGGTTCGTCGGAAACCTCCTCGTGGACCGCCTCTCTGCGCGCGGCGATTCGGTCACGATTCTCACGCGCAGCCCGGATTCGACGAGATCCGCGCGCGCTCGCGTCGAGTACGCACTCTGGCCCGTCGACGTCGCGGGCTTCGATGCCGTCGTCAACTTGGCCGGCGCCGGCGTGCTCGATCGACGCTGGAACGACGCGTACAAGGTCGAGCTGCGCGCGAGTCGCATCGATCTCACACGGCGCCTCGTCGACGCCATCGCGGCGGCGAAGACGCGTCCGCGAGTCCTCGTGTCGGCGTCGGCCGTCGGCTACTACGGCGACCGCGGCGAAGAGGAATTGCCCGAGAGCGCCGGGCCCGCCGACGCCTTCCTGGCGCAGTTGTGCGTCGATTGGGAAGCGGAAGCGCAGCGGGCCGCGACGCTCGGCGTGCGCGTCGCGAGGGTGCGAATCGGCCTCGTGCTCGGACGAAATGGTGGCGCGCTGGCGACGATGCTGCCCATCTTCCGACTCGGTCTCGGCGGACCGTTCGGATTCGGCCGCGCGTGGTTCCCCTGGATCCACGTGGACGATCTGTGCCGATTCATCCTCCACGCACTCGATCGCGAGCACGTGTCGGGCGCATTCAACGGCACAGCACCCGGGATCGTGCGGAACAAGGAGTACGCGGCGACACTGGGCCGCGTGCTCTCGCGCCCAGCGTTCCTCCCCGTCCCCAAGGTTGCGTCGCGGATCGTGCTGGGCGAAGTCGCGCCGGTCCTCACGGGCAGTCAACACACCATCCCGGAGCGCACGCTGGCCGCAGGATTCGCGTTCCAATGGCCGGAACTCGAGCCGGCGTTGCGGAACCTCCTCTCCGAGCGGTGACCCATGGCCGTTGCCCTGGTAGGCCTGGATCTGACGCGGATCGACCGACTGGAAGCGGCGCACACGCGTCGCGGTGAGCGCCTTCTCGCCCGGATCTTCACGCCGGGCGAGCGCGCGTACTGCGCAGCGAAAAGAGAGCGTTTCCAGAGCTACGCCGGTCGTTTCGCAGTCAAGGAAGCCACGATGAAAGTGCTCGGAACCGGTTGGGCGCGCGGCGTGCGCTGGATCGACATCGAAGTCGTGCGCGAGCGCGGTCCGGCGCCGCGTTGCGTCCTCCACGGCCGCGCGGCCGAGATCGCGCGCGCGCGAGGCATTGCGTCGATCCACATCGCGATCACGCACGACGCGGGGATCGCTGCGGCTGTCGCGGTCGCCGAAGGCAATCTCTCGTGACGCGACCCCGAGTCGTGATCTGTGTAGGCGTCTTCGTCACGCTGGTGCTCGGTGCGCTCCTCGTGTGGACGCCGAGTTCGATCGACGAGATCGCGAGCGAACACGGCGTCGTCGCGGCCAGCCGGCCGAATCAGGCCGAGCCGGAGGAACGTACGGCTCTCGACGAACTCGTGCTCGCGAGCGCGAGCGAAGCGCGACGTACCGAAACCGAGCGCGCATCGGATGCAGAGCGTCCGGCCGCAAATCCCGCGCAGCAGAGTCCGAGTTCGTACGGCCTCGTCCTCGACCTCGACGGACGACCGGTGCCGGGTGTCGCCGTCGCGCATCGGCACGATCCGAAGTCACCGTTCGCGATGAGCAGCGGCGAGGGCTCGTTCGCGCTCCTCGATCCCGAGATCGAACTCGTCGTCGTCGACCCGCGTTGGAGCACGTTGCGCGACACGGAGCCGCTCGAGCGCAACGGACGGCGCGTGACGCTGGTCCTCGTCGCTCCGGCGATCCGGATCGGAGGTCGCGTCCAGGACGCGACCGGCGTCGGCATCGAGGGCGCGCAGATCGAGCTCGACGTCCCGGCGGCATCCTTCGCGTCGTTCCCCGAGCCGCTCGATCGAGCTCGCGCCGCGCGCACTTCGAATGCGACGACGAACTCCGATGGTGCGTTCGAACTCGTGATCCCGAGCGTTCCACGCGCCAACTTGAACGCGTCTAGGGATGGATTCGACGGAGCAACGATCGCCGCGCCGAGCGCCGAGCAGTTGGACCTGACCCTGATACTCACCACGCGCGGACGAGCGCACGTCACGAATGTGCTCGGAGTCGTGCTGCATCCCGATGGGACTCCGGCGGTGAGCGCAACCGTGCGTTTCGATGACACCTCGACCGCGTCGGA
>JAYTBY010000666.1:0-6461 GCA_043736755.1 Planctomycetota bacterium
CGTCGGCGACTTTGAAGTCATCGCTGCAGCGCGTGGCATTCGGCCATCCCGAGTAATGGTCGCTGCGCGAGGTGCGCCGCCGGGAGGTTCACCTCCACAACGGGCCGCCAGTGGGTGAGATTGCTCGATGCCAGACGATGCCGACGGGGGAGCAAACACTTGGTCGATTAGCGGTGCTTCTGGTTCGACGGCAATCGCCAACGCTCGCGGCCGTTCTCGAGCTCGTTCACGAAGTCGATCTCGCCGCCGAGCGTTTCGCCCGGCTTCTTCGGCGACTCCTCGGGGTTCAGGCAGAAGAGGTCCCAAGCCTCGCCCTTCAACTTCCACTGGCGCACGTGCCACTTGCCGCTCTTCGAACGCTCGAGCGGGAACGCGATGCAGCGCCAGGGCTTGTACTTCCAGCGGTCGCCTTCGGTCGCGCCGACCTTGTGCAGCACGCAACCTTCGTTCGCGAACACGCACCAGCCCTTTGACACGCCGAGCGCGTTGAGGCCTTCCTTCTTGCGCTTCGTGACGAAGCCTTCTTTCTCGACCTTCGCGCGCGCTTCGGGGCGCATGTGGGGCAGGAACTTCGCGAGGTTCTCTGTGATGCGCGCGTGTTCCTTCTCTTCGAGCGGTGGTCGGCCGTTCGCGCAGCAGATGCCGCCGCACGTCGGGAAAACGCACTCGAAACGCGCGGTCTCGAGATTCTCGATCGCCACCTCGGGCGTGGCTTCGGTCGTTCGATCGGGGGGGGTCACGAGTCGTATCTCCGGCAGTAGACGAGCTTGTCGTCGCCGCGCGCGTAGAAGTCGGGGATGCGCGCGGTGAGTTCCAGGCCGCAACGCTCGTAGAAAGCGCGCGTCGCGGCGTATTCGGGTTTCGAGGCGGTTTCGATCACGAGCAGGCGACCATCCTCGCCGCGCACGGCGTGCTCGACGGCGTCGAGCAGCTTGCGGCCGAGCCCGAGGTTCTGTCGCGTGGGGTCGACCGCGATCCAGTAGAGATCGTAGGTGCCGACCGTGCAGGGCGTCTCGCCGAAACAGGCGTAGCCGGCGACGGATCCGTCGACGTCGGCCACGACGAATCGATAGCCGACTTCGGGTCGCTCGTCGACGAGCTCGAGCGCGACGAGGACTTCGGCGTCGGTGAACGCGGCAGTTGCGCGCAGGATGCGTTCGATCGGGGAGCGATCGGTCGGCGCAAGGTCGCGGAGACGGATGGTGGCGGTGGTCTGCACGGTGGTGGGGTTTGCGTGCGTGCGTGCGGAGGGTGCGTGCGGCGGGTGCGTGCGGCGGAGGGGTTGCGGCGGTCGAGATCGTGGCGGTTGCAATTCTAGTGGCTCACCGGCTTGCGCTGGCGAGCGTGCTCCACGCGAAGCGCGTCATCGACGATCCTCCGCACGAGGGTCGGATGGTCGAGGCCGGCCCGCGCGGCAGCTTTGGCGAAGCCGGCGCCTTCCGACAAGTCGGGGTTCGGGTTCACGTCGATCACCCGCGGGACTCCGTGTGCATCCACACGCAGGTCCACGCGACCGTAGCCCGCCAGTCCGAGTGCCGCATACGCCGCGAGTGCCGTCTCGCGGATCGCGGCCTCGAGCTCGCGCGCCAGCGGCCGAGCGCCGATCGACGGGGTCGCATGGTACTCGGGCGAAGTCTCGTCCCATTTCGCGGCGTAGGTCAGGATCCGCGGATGGGAGGGGTCGAGCTTCGAGTAGTCGATCTCGCCCAGCGGCAAGACGGCGGCATCCCGACCGGAGCCGAGGATTGCGACGTTGAACTCACGGCCGTCGAGGAACTCCTCGATCCATGCGGGTTGATGGAGGGTCCGGATCACGTGGGCCGCGCGAGCGCGGAGTGCGGCCTCGTCGTCGACCACACTCGCGACGTCGATCCCGTGGCTCGCGTCCTCGCGACTCGGCTTCACGAGGGCCCTACGGTTCGTGAAGGATGTCGGGATCGGACCGTCGGGTCGATCGAGTACGAAGCCGTTAGGGACGGCGACGCCGCGCGCGCCGAGCACGGCGTGCACCACGGGCTTCTCGAGCGCCAGCGTGATCGCGACCGGCCCCGATCCGGTGTAGGGGATGCGCGCCCACTCGAGGATCCAGGCCGCCGCGGCTTCGAAGCGCGCTTCGCCGCGCAGCGACTCGACGAGCTGGAATACGACGTCGATCTCCTCGCGCGCGAGTTCGGCGATCGTCGCGTCCGGCGCGTCGGAGCGGGCCTCGACGCGGACCGTGTACCAGCCGTTTGCGCGGCATGCACGCTCGATCGCGGTCGTCGCGCCGTCGGCCGCGCGCACGGCGATCGCGTCCCGTTCGTCGCCGCCGGCGAGCGACGTATCGCGCGTCTCGAGCAGCGCGATACGCAGGCTCATCGGGTGGCAACGACGCGCGAGCACGCGCTTGCGACGATTGCGCCCACGAGCTCGACGTACGGGAGCCCGCTGCGATGGCTCAGGATGCACAGGTCGCCAACGCGCGGGTTCATGCCCGGCAGCGGATTCACTTCGAGGAACTTCGGGTTCCCGCGCGCATCGAGGCGCACGTCGACACGCCCGACATCGCGGCAACCGAGCGAGCGGTATGCGGCGAGCGCGCACGCAACCGCTGCGCGCAACGTCGCGACTGGGACGCGCGGCGGCACGTGGTACTCGACTTGGGCTTCCCAATCGCGCTTGACCTCGAGCGAGTACACGAAGTCCTCCGGTGCGACCGTTCGCGGAGCGATCTCCATGGCGCCGATCACGCGCGCGTGACTGCCGGTGCCGAGGATGCCGACCGTCATTTCGGTGCCCGACACGTACTCCTCGATGAGCGCGGGCGATCCGTAGTCGGAGACGACGCGCAGGGCTTCGCGTCGCAGCTCGTCCCGGTTTCGGACGCGCGAGGTGAGGCGCACGCCCATGCTGGAGCCTTCCTGGTTCGGCTTCACGATCGCGGGCAGTTCGAAGTCGACGTGCGCGGCGGTCGCTGCATCGGCGACGACGAGGAAGCGCGGCGTCGCGACCCCGTCCGCGGCGACCAGCTTCTTCGCGGCCGCCTTGTCGAGCGTCACAGCCAAAGTCAGTGGATCCGAATGCGTGCACGGGATCCCAAGCATCTCGCACACGGCTGGCACGTGCGCTTCGCGCGAGCGCGTGCCGAAACCCTCCGCGATCGTGAACACGAGATCGGGCGGATCGCGCAGCACGTGCTCGACGAAACGCCGGCCGCCGCCGACGAGCACGGCCTCGTGACCGAGTTCACGCAGTGCCGCCGCGATGGCCTCGACGGTCTCCTCGGAGTCGTACTCCTCGAGGAGGTCGTCGGGGCCATCCGCACGCGCTCTCTGGTCCGACTTGAGGTCGAACGCGATGCCGATGCGCACGGGGCGGACCGTCAGGATCCGGGCGTCGGGGTCGTCGACGCCGGCGACGGAGTCGAGGACGCGCGCTTCACAGCGGCGCTCTCTTTGACGGAACCGTTCGTCGCGGGCCCCTTGGCCGCACCATTCGCAGGCGGGCCGTGGCTGGCTGCGGCACTGCTCGGAGCGACAGGGCTCGGAGCGACAGGGCTCGGAGCCGCATGCGCAGCCACACCGTTCGCAGCCACACCGTTCGCAGCAGCACCGTTCGCCGCCGCACCGTTCGCCTTCTCCGCTGATGCCAAGCGCTCTTCGCGCGAGTGACCGCGGTGGACCCAGCCGCTCTTCCCGACGACCGGTTGACCGTCGGCACGCACCCGCGGCTTCTTCGCCGTGCCATTCGGCACCGCCGATCCGTTCGTGGCCGCGCTGCCGTTGCCGTTCGTCGTCTTCTTGCCGTCGCCGTGACCGTTCCCGTTCGCGTTCGGAATCGCTTGCGACGCACGCATCGGACGCAGCTCGCCCGAGTGCGGTTGCGCCGCATCCGGCTCGCTGTACTCGAACACGCGGTGCTGGAAGTTGCGCAGGAGCGCCTTCTTCCGCAGCGGGTCGTAGTGGAGCATGTACTGAGGCTGCACGGGGATCTTGCCACCGCCGCCCGGACCGTCGACGACGTAGGTCGGGATCGCGAGGCCGGAGACGTGACCGCGCAGGCCTTCGATGATCTCGATCCCCTTCGAGATCGGGGTGCGGAAGTGTTCCGCGCCGCGCACCGGGTCGCACTGGTAGAGGTAGTACGGCCGCACGCGCATCTTCATCAAGCCGGTCACGAGCGCGCGCATCGTCGGCACGTCGTCGTTCACGCCCTTCAGCAGCACCGACTGGTTGTTCAGCGGGATCCCGGCGCGCGACAACTTGTCGCAGGCCGCAGCCGCCTCCGGCGTCAGCTCGCGCGGGTGGTTGAAGTGGACGTTGATCCACAGCGGGTGATATTTCTGCAGCATCGTGACGAGTTCGTCGTCGACGCGCTGCGGCAGCGAAACCGGCACGCGCGTGCCGATCCGGATGATCTCGAGGTGCGGGACCGCGCGCAGCTTCGCGAGGATCGACTCGAGCTTCTTCGTGCCGTAGGTCAGCGGGTCGCCGCCCGACACGATCACGTCGCGCACCGCCGGGGTCCGCGCGATGTAGTCGACCATCCGGTCGATCTCGACGTCGGGGACGGCGTCCTCGTACATGATCCGCTTGCGCGTGCAGTAGCGACAGTAGATCGCGCACGAGTTGCTGATCACCATCAGCACGCGGTCGGGATAGCGGTGCGTGATGCCCGGGACCGGCGAGTACTGCTCTTCGCCCAGCGGATCCTCTTCGCCGACGTCGCGGAAGTCGTACTCGCCCTGCATCGGGACCGAGTGCTTCAAGATCGGATCGTCGAGGTCATCGGGATCGATCAGCGCCATGTAGTAGGGCGGGATCCCCATCCGGAAGTCGCGCAGGACCTCGCGCTGCATCGCCGCCTGCGGTGCGAGCTTCGGCACGAGCTTCAACAGCTCGTCGACCGTCGTCACGCGATTGCGGAACTGCCAGCGCCAGTCGTTCCACTGGGCGTCGGTTGCGTCGGGGAAGAACCGTTCCCGGCCGGTGAGGGCTGTCCGACCGGAGAGACCCGGTCGCGGGGACTGTTCTGGCTCGCCAGACACGGAAGAGGTGGAAGAACGCTGCGACTCGTCGGCCGAGGGGGCGGCCGCGGGAGCGGTGGGTTGCATCAGAAGAACTTCCTCAGGCTGCGTCGTCCGTCTTCGGGACGCGCGCCGAGTTGGGGGAGGAACGAACGACGACCGTACGCGGGCGCGCGGCCCGCACGCGGACTTGGCGGCACCGATTCGGCGTCCGCGTGCACGGGCAGCGCCAGTGCATTGCGAACGTGAATCGGAACCCTGCGTACCCGATCGTTCCGTGCACGCGGCACGAGACGAGCTGGGAACGGAACTTCGACGCCCGGGCCCGCGACCGCGGCGAAGCCGAGGTCGATCGAGCAGTGGGGGGAGGCCGGGCGGATGGCCATGCGGACATGGGTCCTTCTACTCATGACGCGCGATCGTTCCAAGTACGAGTTCGAGGAAACTCGTCGTCTCCTCAGATGAGTCGTCGATCGAGCCCGTCGGTTGTCACGACTCGGCCACGGATCCTCGAAGGCTCGGAGCGGGTCTCGCGAACAGGATCGCTCGCCGCGCGGCGGAACCTCGCCGAGCTCTCCACTTCGAGCAGGCTCGCGGCGCGAAACTGCGCGTTTTCCACGGGCGAACTGCGCTTTCCACGCGCTCTCCACACGGCTTTCCACATGCCGGCGCTGGGTTCGGCCGCAGGCGAAACTCTCGGGATCAGAATTGGTCGTCGCCGCCGCGGAACAGGTTCGGGTCGAGGACGAGTGGTGCCAACCACCCCGCGATCGTTAGATGCCCGAAGTTCGACGGGTGCCAGTAGTCGTGGATGAAGAGCGGCGGACTCGGCTCGCCTTGGCGGTGCGCCTTGCGGAAACGCGAGTACGCGTTGAGCACCTGCAAGCCGCGCAGACCGGCGAAGGTCGCGGTGAGCCGCGTGTACCGGATGAGGTAGGGCATGTCCGTCTCCGCCGCCTCGCGCCGCGGCGCCACGAGGACGATGAGGCGTCCGCCATCGCGCTCGACCTCGTCCGCCAGGGTTCGGTAGAGGCGCTCGAAGTCCTCGGCCGAGACCCGACGTCCGAACGGCCAACCCGGGTCGTTCTGGTACGGGCTCATGAACTCGATCTCGCGGCGGCGTTGCTCCGCGGCAGCCAAGAACGCCGCGGAAGCACCGGGCGAGATCAGGTGCTGGATCCCCTGGACCAGCGCCAGGTTCTCGCGGGCCCAGGCCTTGGTGCGCTGAACGACTTGATTGCGCTGCGCGCGCTGCTGGATCTTCTGCTCGTCCGAGATCGTGTCCGGGAAGTGCTCGTTGATGGCGCCGAACGCTGCGATGACCACGTCCGGCCGGTAGGGGCGCACGTCGTGGCGGTAGCGTTCCAGGCCCTGCGCGATCGTGAAGCCCTCGACGCCGGCGTTGATGACCTCGGCGCGCGTGCCCTGTTCCGCGAGGAGCCCGGGCAAGAGCGCG
>JAYTBY010000667.1:0-2967 GCA_043736755.1 Planctomycetota bacterium
AGGTCCTCCGCGATCTCCTGTGCGATCACGTCCGGCTCGGGCAGGTTCTCCGCATCCAGGAGGCTGTCGTCCTTGAGCCAGAACAGGTCGAGGCTGCACTTGTCTCGCGCGATGAGCTCGGCGTACTCGTACGAGCGCCACCGTCCGGTCGAGTTCGCCTCCGACCACGTCGCCTTCCGCTTCGACGACGCTCCCGGCTCGTAGAGCTCAACGAACTCGTCCAAGTCCGCCCGCTTCATCGGATTCGTCTTGAGCGTGAAGTGCCGGTTCGTCCGCAAGTCGTAGACCCACAGCTTCCGCGTCCACGGAGTCGGACTCGCCGACTTGCGATCGAAGAACAGCACGTTCGCCTTCACACCTTGCGCGTAGAAGATCCCGGTCGGCAGTCGCAGCAACGTGTGCACATCGCACTCGTGGAGCAGCTTGCGCCGGATCGTCTCTCCAGCGCCGCCCTCGAACAGCACGTTGTCCGGCACCACGACCGCCGCGCGTCCATGGATCTGCAGCAGCGACTTCACGTGCTGCACGAAGTTGAGCTGCTTGTTCGTCGTCGTCGCCCAGAAGTCCTCGCGCTCGTACGTGATCGACTCGCGATCCGTGTCGCCGTCCTCGCCGACGACGAGGATGCTCGACTTCCGGCCAAACGGGGGATTCGTGAGAACGACCTCGAAGCGCTTCGTGCCGAGTTCGCGCAGCCCGTCGTCCGTCCTCACCGGCAACTGCGCGTCGATCTCCGCGTCGGCTTGTTCACCGCCGCGGCCCTTCTTCACCAGGATCGTGCGGATCGCCGCCAGCTCGTGCGCCGTCGGCCCGACGTTGTGCAGCAAGAGGTTCATCGCGCACAACCGCGTGACGCCCTGCACGATCTCGACACCGCGCAACGCCTCGAGCCGTAAGTGCTCACGCTGCTCGCGCGTCAAGTCCGGGTTCTGCGTCGTGATCCACTGATGCGCCGACAGCAGGAATCCGCCCGTTCCACAGGCCGGATCGATGATCGCGTCTCCCGGTTGGGGCGCGACGCACGCGACCATCGCGTCGATCAGCGGGCGCGGCGTGAAGTACTGGCCCGCGCCCGACTTCGTGTCCTGCGCATTCCGCTCGAGCAAGCCCTCGTAGGCATCACCCTTGATGTCGGAATCGACGAGGACCCACTGCTCCTTGTCGATCAGATCACTGACGAGCCGCTTGAGCTTCGCCGGATCCTGGATCTTGTTCTGCGACTTGCGGAAGACGAGTCCGAGAAGGCCATGCTGCTTGCCCAAGTGCTCGAGCACCGACCGATAGTGCTTCTCGAGGTCCGCGCCATCGCGGCGCGTGAGGCTCGGCCAGTCGTACCCCTCGGGGATTGGCGACGGTCGCTTCCACGGGGGCCGCGTCTGCTCGTCCGCCATCTTGAGGAAGAGGAGGTACGTGAGCTGCTCGAGGTAGTCGCCGTACGAAAGTCCGTCGTCCCGCAGCACGTTGCAGTACGACCAGAGCTTGTTGACGATGCGTGAGGCTTCAGCGGTCATGTGTTCCGTGATCGCGAAGGAACGTGTAGCTGTCACGCAGCCCATCGACGAAATGGCGCAGAGACGCGCTCTCCTTGCCCGCGCGGTAGAGATCGATCTCGGGCACCACTTCGTGCGCGATCTCCATCACATCGCTGAGCACCGCGATGCCCGCTTCACGAAGCGACAGGCTCAAACGCGCCTTGTGGTCGACCAGCCCGGTTCCCGCAGGAAGCAGGGTCACATCCAGTGACTTCTTCAGTGCCTTGGGATCCGCCGTCAACCAAGCCTCGATCTCGGGCTCGGGGCAACCGATGACCGATCGCGGATACGGCGACGCTTCGACCTCGGGTTCGATCTCCGCCCGACGCTGCGCCCATCCGTCTCCATTCGCGTCGATCAGGACCACGAGCAAGTCACCGGGCGGACCGATGGGGACCTTGAACGAAGCTCTCAGCTGAGAGATGGCGTGTCCGTGGCCGCCGCGCGACGAACGCGTGCGGATCTCCAGCGCGGGCAACCCCAGCTCCTTCGTCAGGCGCCGTGAGATCGCCCGGAAGAAGAGTTCGTGACCCGCATCCTCGCCGAAGAAGTCGACGATCGGCGGCCGCCTATCCATCCAGCCAACCTCGCTGGAGCATGGCTTGCACGCGCGCGACGTCGTCTTGAGCCGCGAGAGCTTCCTTGACCTCCGCGTCGTCGAAGAGCGGACCCGCGGGATCGAAGGTTCGCAGGCGCGTGCCCGCCGGACTCGAACCGCACACGACGAGAGCGACTTCTCCCGCCGGCACTTCTCCGGTCCGGACCAGCTTGACGACTTCGCCTACGACGAGCGGCGAGTGCGTCGTGACGACGACCTGCCGCTCGCGCGACGCCGCAGCCAAGATCCTCGTCACCGACTCGATACGCCGCGGATGAACCCCGTTCTCGGGTTCCTCGAAAGCGAGCAGCCCCTTCGAGAACGGATTCGCGGCCATCGCACACAGCGCGAGGACGCGCAGCGTCCCCTCGGACACCACGCGCGCCGACATCCACATACCGTCCTGCTTCACCTTGAGGTCGATTTCGCCGCGCGAAGCGACGAGTTCGGTCGTGACGTCCTCGATGCTCGGGATCACGGCGCGCGTCGCGCGCAGGATGCCCGCGAAGTCCTTGCGCCGCTTGGGATCCTCGCGTAACCGGTGCAAGAACGGCACCAACCACTCCCCGCGCGCGCCGATGTCCTCGACCTCGCGCGGCGGTTCCGCACGCCTCATCGCCTCACGCGGATCCAAGTAGACGGCGCGCCAAGTGCCGACCTCATTGCGCAGCGCGTCGAAGCTCGGGTAGTGCTCCTTACCCGAGTACTGGAGGTTCGAGATGATCGTGTGGTGCAGCCCGGCACTCTCCTCGAACGGATGGCTCTGACGCCCGCGACGGCGGACCTTGATCTTCTTGCTGACTTCGTCGCGCTCGATGACGGCGTTGCCGAGGCTCT
>JAYTBY010000668.1:0-2967 GCA_043736755.1 Planctomycetota bacterium
TCGCCGAGGGTGCGGTAGAGCTCGATGACGTTCACCGTCTGCTGCTGCGCGAGATACAGAATCGTGGATCCGTCCGCGGCCCACTCGAACTCCGGCACGCTGATCCCCGTGAGGCTCGGCCCCGAGACGCGCGCACTCCCGCCCAGCGCACCGGTCACGTGGATTTCGAGCACGTTCTCCACGTCGAGGTCGGCGAGGTACGCGAGCGCGGTCGAAGTCGGACTCCAGGCGAAGGTCCCGACCGTGCCGGCGACCGAGAAGTTGGCGGAGACCTTCACGTTCTGCGAGCCGTCGGGCGCGACCGTGTAGAGCTCCGCGAAGAAGATGGTGTCCTGTCGCGCCGTGTAGCCCATGCGCGAACCGTCCGGGGCCCATGCGAACGCGCCGACGCCGACGTCCAAGAGGCTACCGGAGAGCGTCCTGACCGTTCCGCCCGTGGGCGCGACGGAGTGCAGTGAGAACTGCCCTTCCTGGAACTGATCGGCGCGGTACGCGAGCCGGTCGCTCCGAGGCGACCAGGCCCACTCCTCCACGTTTCCGGTGGGGATCAAGTCGCCGCTGACGCGTCGGCGATCCGTTCCGTCGGGGAGCGCGGTGAAGAGCTCCTGACGTCCGGCCGTCTCTTCGTCCGTGCGGTAGGCGAGACGCGCGCCGTTCGGGGCCCAGGCGAACACGGCGATGCCCGCGTTCGCGACGCCGGAGACCCTGTCGTTGGACGTACCGTCGGCGCTCGAGACGAAGAGTTCGAAGACCTCGTCCACGTTCTGGTCCGCGAGGTAGGCGATCTGCGTGCTGTCGGGAGACCACGCGAAGGCGGCGCTGCCCGGTGCGAGCGATCCGCTGAGGACGAATGCACCTGACACCTGCACCGCGGGTGCTGAGCCGTCCGATGGAGCGACGAAGAGCTCCTGCACGCCCGAGTTGTTCTGGTTCGCGGCGTAGGCGACGCGTGTCGAGTCGGGCGAGAAGAGGATGCGCGAGACGAACGTACCCGCGGCGAACGCCGGACTGAGGCGGACCGTGTCGGTTCCGTCGGGTCGCACCGAGCTCAGCTCGAAGCCTGAAAGCGCCGTCGTCTCCGCGACGTACGCGATCCGCGAGCCGTTTGGCGCCCAGGCAAAGAGGCCGACGACTCCGAAGGGCAGGAGGTCGGGCACGAGATCGATGCGCGCGCCGGTCGATGCGTCGACGACGAAGAGTTGCGAGAGGTCGTTGACGAACGCATCGGCCAAGAAGGCCAGTCGCAATTCGTCCGGCGACCAGGCGTACGACTGGATGTCGCCGCCGAGTACGAGCACGCCGCTGACATCCTGGACGCCGCCGGAGTAGCGACTCACGAAGAGTCGGAAGGTCTCGTCAACCGGTGAATCGGCGAGGTAGGCGGCCCGCCGGGCATAAAAAGTCGCGGGGGGCAACAGGGCTTCGCCCCCGCCGCAACCGGCGGTGAAGAGGAGTAACCACGGGGCGGTTCGGTCGGCGCGCATCGGAATCCTGGATCGGACGGACGGCTGCGCAACCTAATGGAGAGCCGCGCTGCGCACCAGAGACGCGGGGCGCTTCGCCGCCGGCATCGGCCCGCGACTTGGAATCAGGGCCCGCGCGCTCCCGGCACCCGCGCGAGCGCGATCAGCGCATACGCCGTCCCGTACGCATCGTGGTAGCCGTAGAGCGGGTAGTCCCAGAAGGAGCCGTCCGGCTCGCGGCAGTGGAGGACGGCCTTCTCGAGCAAGGGCCCGAACCGGTCCTGGTCGGCCTTCGGGAGCTGCGCCAGCACGTACGCCGCGTACGCGTGACCGTAGAGGTAGAAGTACCCCGAGATCGAATAGAAGGAGCGGTGCGGGATGGGCTCGCGCATGCCGGCGCGCTGGAGTGCGGCATGGCGCACGAGCAAGTCCTCCAGTGCCTCGCGATACTCGGTCTGGGGCACGACTTCGCCGCAGGTCTCGAGCGCGAACAGGCACGCCGGCGTGCGGCACGCGGATCCCTTGCGCTCGTTGATGTCCATGCGCGGCCGGTACTTCAGGTACTCGCCGTAGAGAAACGCACCGTCGGGGAGGCGCGAACGCTTCAGGTGGTCGACGGCCTTTGCTTTCAAGCTCGCGGGTACCTCGGTCCCCGTCGCAGCCGCGGCCTGGATCCCGATGAGGATCGTCGCCGTCGTGAAGCTCATCGAAGTGCCGGACGGGTGGAAGGTCGGCACTTCGTCGAGGGACAGATAACCCCAACCGCCGTCGGTCGTCTGATAGTCGCCGAGCTTCGCGACGAGCTTCGTCGACATCTCACGCAACTTCGCGGCGCGCGGACCGTCGGGTGCGTGGGCCATTTCGGCCGTGAGAGCGCGCAGCGCGTAACCGAACGCCCACACGTTGTAGTGCTCCATGCCGCTCTGCCGTTTCACGGCGGCATTCACGAGCAGGAAGTCGAGCGCGCGCTCGCGTGCACGTTGCGCTTCGGGCGATGGATCGCGCACGTCCTGCAACGCCATGACGCACAGCCCGGTGGTCGCGACGAGGAACGCATCCTGGGAACCGGGCACGGATGCGAGAACTTCGTACGGGCGCTTGGTGAGGTGCGTTCCGAACGAACCGTCGGGATTCTGGTTCTTGATCAGCCACTGAACGCCCGTGCGGATCGCGGTGCGCGCATCGACCTTCGACGCGGGCGGCACGTGGCCCGAGACGGCGATGCTCGGAGTCGGCACGTCCTGCTTGGGCGTGACCGCGGGAGTCTCGGGAATCGAACTCGGGCTCGCTGCGAGCGCGGCGTTCGCCACGACAGGTGCGTTCGACGTCGTCGCCGTCACGCTCGCGTTCAGGTTGGCGAGCACGGGCTCGGTGCCCACGACGAGTCCGAGGATGCCAGCGCAGAGCGCGCTCACTTCGCGATCTCCACCTCGGCGCGCGTGCCGGCCGGCAACTCGGCCGGAGCTTGGAGTTCGACGCGCGCGTCGAAATTCCCGTCGCCGCG
>JAYTBY010000669.1:0-6449 GCA_043736755.1 Planctomycetota bacterium
CCGTTGTCCGAGGTCTACCGAGCCCAGGACACCGTGCTCGAGCGAACCGTAGCCCTCAAGATCCTGCGCAACAACGCGGAGATCGACCCGAAGGCCGACACGCGATTCGAGCGCGAGGCGCGCCACGCCAGCCGTGTTTCGCACCCGAACATCACGACGATCTACGAGTACGGCAAGGCACAGAACACGTCGTACATCGCGATGGAGTTCCTCGAGGGCCGCACCCTCGACAAGATCCTGAAGCAGCAGAGTCTCGGCTACGAGGAAGGCGTGCGCATCGCGCTGCAAGTCAGCGACGCGCTCGCGGCCGTCCACAAGGACGGGATGATCCACCGCGACCTCAAGCCGGCGAACATCATGCTGCTGCCCGACGGCGCGGCGAAGTTGCTCGACTTCGGCATCGTGCGCGCGAAGAACGAGATGAGCATCACGCAGGAGGGCACGCTCGTCGGCACGGTGCTCTACATGTCGCCCGAGCAAGTGCGCGGCACGGAACTCGACCTGCGCTCGGACGTCTTCGCATTCGGGTCGGTCTTCTATCACGCACTGACCGGTGCGCTGCCGTTCCCCGGGAGGAACTTCCCCGAGGTCTGCATGGCGATTCTCGACGGCAAGCCGCGGCGGCCGTCCGAAGTGCGGATGGGCTTCCCGCAAAAACTCGAGGACTTCCTCACGCGCTGCCTCGACCCCGATCCCGAGCGCCGATTCGCCGACGCGGGCGCGGTGCACATCGCGCTGCTCGGCGTCGCCGAGTCCGTGACGCCGATCAACGCGAACGCCGCCGCAGCGATCTCGGGGCGCATCCTCTTGCCGCCCGTCACGTGTGGTGGACCCAACCCGCACGCGTGCAGCTTGATCGCGGGATCCATGCGCAAGGGACTGGCTCTCGAGCTGAATCGCATCAAGGGCGTGGACGTCGAGCTGCTCGACGGACACGGATTGCCCGAGGGGCGCGCGTTCGACTACGTGTTGCGGCTCGAGCTCCAGGCTGCGAGCCACAACGGGCGACTCGAGCTGTTCCTCGAGAAGTTCGACACGAAAAATGACCCGCGTGCGCCGCGCCTCGTCGACATGTGGCGTGACCACGTCGAGTACGCGGGCACGGACGACTTCGACCTGGAGGCGGGCATCGTGCGCGGCGCCGTGCGTATGGTGCGCAAGCGCTTGACCGAGATCGCGCTGACACCCGTGGAGACCGCGCGCCGCGACAAGGGTGCCAGCCGCAGTCACGCGAAACACGCGCACGAGACGCTGCACAAAGGCACGACGAAGCACCTTCTCGCCGCGATCAGCTCCTTCCGCCGCGCGATCGACGCCGACGAATTCTGCGCGATCGCCTACGCCGGCTTGGCCGAGGCGATGGCGCGCAAGTACCTGTACTGGGATGGCGACGCAGCGTTCCTCGACGAGGCGAGAGAGAACGCGGCGCGCGCGTTGGCGCTCGATCCGGACTGCGCCGAGGCGCACACGTCGCTCGGATTCGCTTGGCAAGTCAGCGGACATCTGACGGACGCGCAGCGCGAGTACCAGCTCGCGATCCAGCTCGACAACGACGAGTGGCTCGCACACCGACTGCTCGGTGGATTGCGCTCGCGCGCGGGCAACTTCAAGAACGCGGCCGGACTGCTCTTGCGAGCGATCGCGCTGAAACCCTCGCAGATCGGTTCGTACGACCATCTCTACGGTGTCTATCAGCGCCTGAATCGCTACGAAGAAGCGATCGAGATCGCCGACCGCGGCATTGCCGCAGCGAGGAGTCACCTGGCCAGCGTCCCCGACAACCAAGAGGCTCGTCTGCACCTCGCGATGCTCCAAGCGCGACTCGGCCTGGCTGACGACGCGCGCCAACAAGTCTTGAAGGCCCGCGACGTCGCTCCGAAGGACGGCTACACGTCGTTCCACTCGGCTTGCGTGCACGCGATCCTCGGTGATCTCCCCGACGCGCTCGAACTCCTCGGCAAAGCGCAGGAGCGCGGCTTCTTCATCCAGAGCGAACTGGGCCGCAACCAGGACCTCGATGTCCTGCGCGGGATGAAGGAGTACCAGCGACTCGTGGGCTGAGACACGGCGCGGTACACAGATCATGATGCGCAAGATCGGGATCGCGCTCGTCGGGCTCGGCTTGCTCGCCGTGCTCACACGCTTCCTGGTTCACGCCCTCGCCTCCGACGAGACCAAGATCCGCTGGGCAATCACCGCAGCGGCCGAGGGTTTCGGTGAAAGCAGCATGGATCCGGTCCTCGCCGTGCTCGCGCGCGAATTCAGCGATGAAACCAGCGGTTTTCGGCGTGAGGACCTGCGCGGCGCGCTCGCGTCGGCCTTCTTCACGATGAAGGATCCCAGGACGAAGGCGTTTCCGTACGCGTGCGAGATCCCTCTGGAGACGCTCGAGATCGCGGCCACGAAGGGCGATCCCGACAGCGCCGTCGTGTCGTTCACGGGCCGCATCGTCGACACGACCGGCGGCGAGCGGCGCGAGACTTGGTCCTTCCGCGTCGAGGGTCGAATGGAAGAGCGCGAGGACGGTTGGTGCTTCGTCACGACCACGCACGAGACGCTCGCGGGATCGTTCCGATTGCGCGCGCGCTGATTCGAGCCCGCCCGGCATTCCGAGCTGCGTGGTCACCGAGCTGCGTGGTCACCGAGCTGCTGCGTCACTGAGCTGCTGCGTCACCGAGCCGCGTAGACACCGAGCTGCTACGTCACCGAGTCGCGGGTCGACGGCGAACGACGCTGCGGCAACGAAGCGCCGGAGAATGACGCTCTGGCTACGGAGCGACGATGATCGACGCCGCGTCCGAAGTATTGAATCCCGCGCCACCGGCTAATCCGTCGTCGAGCCAAGCTTGGAACACGAGCGTCGAGCCCACGGAACTCGACACGAGATCGAAGGGCTGGAGGGCCGTGCCGTTCGGTTCCGTGAAACGCAATCCGATGCGTCCGAGCTGTCCACCCGCGCAACGGACTCCGTTGCCGAACGGCACGAGCGCCGTCGCGGTGCCGCGGAAGAACAAGGCCGGCCGTGCGAGCGGCGCTCCGGTGAGCTCCAAGAACAGTGCTCGGGCTGCTTGACTCGACGAACCACGTGCGCGGATGCGCGCGATCGAACCGCTCGAGTTCACCGTGGCGTTCGCAGCGCACACCGGCGTACCAACGCTCGGGAATCCGCGTAGCACGACGATCGATCCGGAGTCCGCGCCTGTCCATCCCGAAAACCCCATCCGCGTGCCTGAACACTCGCCGACGACCGCAGAGTGCAAACGAAGCCGCGACTCGGACGCGGTTCGACGTCGGCGGGGGCGAGTTCGCGCCGATCGGGATCCATGGGCGGAGCGCGAGCCGTCCGCGCGAGCGGGTTCTCTGGGAGTCGAGGACGCTCGAGAGGCCGTCAGGCCGCGCGGCGGTAGCTGTGGTGCAGTCCGCCGAGATGAGGAGCGGCGATCACGCGGCCGGTGCCGTGCTGAGCATCTCGGTGTTCGGGCGCATCGCCGTCGAGCGATTGGTGCGCGCGCTCGGCGTTGTAGTAGCCCACGTACTCGTCGAGCATCCGTCTCGCGTGGCCCTCGCCGAGCACGATCAGGTGATCCAAGCACTCGCGACGAATGCTCCCGATCACGCGCTCGGCGTGCGCGTTCTGAAGAGGCGATCGGTACTGAGTCACGACTTGCCGCAGACCGAGTTCGCGCACGACGCTGTTGAACTCGTCGGCGTAGATCGAATCGCGGTCGCGCAGGACGTAGCGCGCTCGTCCACCACAGGCGACCGACGCTCGACGTACGACCGACGCGGCCCACGTCGCCGTTGGGCTCGAAGTCACGTCGCACGCGACGATGCGTCGGCGACTCAACTCGATCACGACGAATCCGATCAGCGTTTGGAAGCGAGCCGTCGGCAGCGTGAAGAAGTCGCAGGCGAGGATCTCGCCCGCGTGGTTGCGCAGGAACGCACGCCACTTCGGCGACGGCGGCCCACAACGGCGCGCCATGTACTTCTCGACCGTGGACTTCGCGACGACGTGCCCGAGGTGCGCGAGTTCTCGCTGAATGCGCGGCGCGCCCCACAAGCGGTTCTCGTTCGACAGGCGTCGAATCAGCTCGCGTGTCTCGAGCGGGATCGCGGGACGTCCGGGCGCGCCGCGCGATCTAAGTCGCCAGAGCAGCCGCCAACTCCGCCGATGCCAGGCTACGACGGTCGCCGGGCGAACGATGTGCAGCGCGCCGCGCCATCCATTCCACAGCCTCCGCAGCATCACCCAGAAGAATCGGTCGGCGCGTCGAGTTCGCGCCCGGGGCACGCTGCGCTTCAGCACCGCGAGTTGTTGACGGAGCGCGAGGTTCTCCAGGACCAGCGCCGCGTGCGACACGAAGAGAGTTCGCAGCAAGATCAGGATCCACATGCCGGATCTTCGGCTGCGGTGGCTCGTGCCCGTGAAGAATCAGTCCATCTGCCGCCGCGCGGCCCGCGATGGGGTTTTCGGGAGCCACAGGTGTCCACTTTGCCGGGGAAGATCGCCTCGCCGCTCTCCCGGGCCATCGGCGGTCGTGACGGAATCGTGACACCGAGCCGCATCACGCAGCCGTACCGTGCGCCTCACCCATCGAGGATCCCCATGCGACACACGAGCAGCGTTCCGTCCCTCTCCGTCCTTTCCATCATCGCGCTCGCGCTCCTCGTCAGCTCGCAAGCAAGCGGCGCTGTCGCGGGACCGTCCCCGTGGATCCTCGCTCGACCGGTCGCGCAGTCGGCCACTCCGACCGTCCTCGCCGCGGCATCCTTCAATGCCGTGACGGAACTCGACAAAGCCATCTTCCACATCTTCCAGGACAGCCGGGGCACCTACTGGTTCGGCAGCCACGGCCAAGGCGTCTACCGTCGGGATGCGACGACGTTCGCGCACTTCACCACGGAGTCCGGCCTGGGCGACGGTTCCATCAGCCAGATCCAAGAAGACAAGTTCGGCAATCTCTACTTCACCACCCAGAAGGACACGAGCAAGTTCGACGGACGCACATTCACCACGCTGAAGGTCGATGAGTCCGACCCTTCCAGCACGGAGTGGACGCTCGCGCCCGATGACCTCTGGTTCCGAGGGGGCCAGGATTCCGCGGCGGTCTATCGCTACGACCACAAGTCCTTGCGGAAGTTGACGTTTCCAACGACTGCGGACGGGGATGCTCGTCTCGCCAAGTCGCCGCGTTCGAAGTACCCGAACATCAAGTACAGCCCCTACGACGTCTACACCATCTACAAGGACAGGCGCGGCAACGTGTGGTTCGGCACTTCGAATCTCGGCGCTTGTCGCTATGACGGCAAGACGTTCGCCTGGATCTCGGAGACCGAGTTGGGATTCGACGAGAAGGACGATCGGACGTTCGGCACGCGCTCACTGATCGAAGATCGGGACGGACAGTTCTGGATCACCGTGACGCGCAGCCGTTTCGACGTGGATCCATCCGGACCAGCCACGCGCAGTGTCGGCGGACTCGCCTACATCGAGGCGGCGGGCCTCGCTCATGCCGCGCAGGGTGTCGATGAGGACTACACCTACATCATGTCCACGGTCAAAGACGCGGCCGGCGATCTTTGGATGGCGACGTACGGCGCGGGCGTGTGGCGTTACGACGGAAAGACCCTGACGAGCTATCCCGTTCTCGTCGATGGGAAGCCCATCACCGTCTATTCCATCTACAGAGACCGCCAGGATGGCCTGTGGCTCGGCACGCACGACCACGGTGTGTGCAAGTTCAACGGGAAGGCGTTCGAGAAGGTCAAGTTCTGACGGGCGAGCGCCCGGGAGAAGGTGCCGGCCACCGCGGTGACGTTTGCTACGAGTTCGTCGCTCGCACGCAGTGTGGCATGGGTCTCGAGTGCACCAGTCGAAGCAGGACGGATGGCCGGGATCCACGTGGGTTGAACGATCACCTCGCCGCCGTCACCATCTGCCGCGCAGCGCCGCGCTCCCGCGTTGAATCCGCGCCTTGCGTGCGGACGGCAACCGAAAACTGACCCACCCCGAGCCCAATGCCATTAACGAAGTTGTCCTTTTCTCGTCTGGGCGAACACGTGACCCTGCGGTCCCCAACGTGAGCGCGGCTTGAACGACCGTCGAGGAAACGCGCGATGCCGATGCTTGGGATCGAGACGAGCGGCGATGCGACTCAGAACTGCATTGAGTATCTGGCGCGCACGGTTCGGTTCGGCCTCGAGAAGCAGAACAGTCAGGTAGCGCGCCGTGGCGAGAATCGCGCTCTTCTGCGAGATCCTCTCGTAGGGCGCAGTGGAGGCTTCGGAGGCCGCAGCCATCAACGTGCGACTGATCGCGGTGAACAGCAGGAACGCGAACACTTCCTGCCTGACCCCGTCCGGGTACTTGGCGTGGAACTGGCGATGGCCGACGTAGTCGCTCTTCTCGAGCCGATAGAACAGCTCGATCTGCCAACGCCGCTGAT
>JAYTBY010000670.1:0-2962 GCA_043736755.1 Planctomycetota bacterium
GGCATGCACGCGAGCAGTCGCCGCACGAGCCCCACGGGTTTCGGCGTCGGGAAGACGGGACCGACGAGCTCCTTGAGGTCGCGCGAAGCGTCGTCCGTCGAACCGATTTCGTCCGAGGTCCAGATCGTGCGCAGCTTCTTCGTGCGCTCGTCGCCGCACCGATCGATTTGGAAGACGTCGAGCCGATCGCCGCCCGGTCCGTGGACGACGCGTGCGAGGAGGTTTGCGCTCTCCGCGGTGATGCGCGGCGCGGACCACCGCCACACGGCGCGTGAGCCGTCGCCGAAGACGGGCAGCACTTCGAGCGCGCCGTCGAACACGTGCGCAGCCACGCGTCCATCCGTGGGATGAGCGAAGACCGGGAAATGCAGCGTCGGCGAAGTGCCCGGGTGGAACTTCTTGTTCGTGTTTCGCAGCGGCAGCAAGCGATAGCGGCCCTGCTCGTCGTGCAGCGGGAAGTCCGTCAGATCGACCGCGTCGCGTGTCGCCGGGACCAGCGCCGTCTTCGACGCATCGCGCGCCACGATCATCAAGTACTCGTGCGACGTCGCGAAGAACCGCGCGAGCTGGCGACCCTTCGGATTCAGTGAGACGACGATCTCGGCGAGGAAGTTGTCTTCGCCGAAGAGTTCCTCGAGCAGCAACCGCAGTCGCGCGGCCTCGCGTTGATCGATGGAGACCGCCAGGACGCCGCGCTGGGTGAGCAAATCGCGCGCGAGCACGAGCCGCGGCGCCATGAAGTCGAGCCACCGCGCATGTCGTTGCCGCGGATCGGCACCGTCTTTCGCACTGATACGCGCCGTCCTGAAATCGTCGGCGTAGGCGCGATCGTGACCGCGGTTGTAAGGCGGATCGATGTAGACGAGATCGACGGTGTTCGGCCGCGCCGCGCGCAGAAGTTTCAGGAAGTCGAGGTTCTCAGCCTCGACGATTGCGTGGACTGCGGTGTCGCCACCGGTGCCGAGATCGGGCCGCGCGCGCAACGCCGACGTGGTCGGGATCTCCGCGAGTTGCATCGCCGCCGCCTTGCCGGGCCAGGAAAGTCCGTAGCCTTCGCGCTGCAGGGCTTCGCTCGTGAGTGGACGCTTCGGCATCGGGGCGCGGGCGTCTTACCAGATGTCGGCGTCAGTGGGGACTCGAGTCCGTCGGCACAGTGGCACGGAACATCGAGTTCCCGCTCGAGAGCCCACCAATTAAGCTGCCCCCGCTCGCATGAACCTGACTTCCCACCAGGCGAAGTACTTCGCTCACGATCTGACCCGCGTTGGCGCCGCCGGACTCGACCGCCTGTCGATGGCGCTCTTCGACGCCGCGGTCGACCTCAATCCGCACCAGATCGAGGCCGCGCTGTTCGCGATGGCATCACCGCTGTCGAAGGGCGTGCTGCTCGCCGACGAGGTCGGCCTCGGCAAGACGATCGAAGCCGGGATCGTGCTCTGTCAGTACTGGGCCGAACGCCGCCGCAAGCTCTTGGTCCTGTGTCCTGCGTCGATCCGCAAGCAGTGGGCCCTGGAGCTCGAGAGCAAGTTCAGCCTGCCCTCGACGGTCCTCGACGCGAAGACCTATCGGGAGGCGTTGCGCGCCGGCAAGTCACCGCTCCAGTCGCCCGGCGTCGTCGTGATGTCGTTCCACTACGCGCATCGGTTGCGCGAGGAACTGCGCGGCCATGCCTGGGACCTCGTGGTCATCGACGAGGCGCACAAGCTGCGCAACGCGTACCGTCCGAGCAATCAGGTTGGGCAGGGTCTTCGCTGGGCAACGAACGACTGTAGGAAGCTGCTCCTGACCGCGACGCCGCTCCAGAACTCGCTGCTCGAGCTGTACGGACTCTCGACGCTGATCGACGAGCATCTCTTCGGCGACCTGAACGCGTTCCGCGCGCAGTACACCGGGCTCGGCGCCGACACCGCCGGTCTTCGTCAGCGTCTCGCGGGCTTCTGCAAGCGAACCTTGCGGAAGGACGTGACCGAGTACGTGCGCTACACCGAGCGCCGTGCCATCACGCGTCCGTTCCGGCCAACAGACGACGAGCACGGCCTCTACGACGCCGTGACCGAGTTCCTGAATCGGCCGGATAGCTACGCGATCCCCGAGCGACAGCGCCACTTGACGCAGCTGATCTTGCGGAAGCTCTTGGCTTCCTCCTCGCCGGCGATCGCGGGGACTCTAAAATCGATGCGCGAGCGGCTGGAAACGCTGCGCGACGAGCGGATTCGTTCGGACCCCGAGTTCGCCGAACACTTGGTCGCGGGAGAGGAACTCGACGGCGAGCTCCTCGACGAGATCCTCGGGGAAGGCGAGGACGAAATCGAGGCCGAATCGACGCCGACACCCGCGCCGAAGCTCGACAGATCCAAGCTGCGCGCCGAAATCGACGAACTGGCGCGAATGGAAGCCTTGGCGCGCGGCATCGGCACCGACACGAAGTCACGCGCGCTGACGAGCGCCCTGACGATCGGGTTCGCCGAGATGGCGAAGACCGGCGCGCGGCGCAAGGCCGTGATCTTCACCGAATCGCGCCGGACGCAGGAGTACCTCGAACGGTTCCTCGCGTCCGCGGGCTACGGCAACGAGATCGTCGCGTTCAACGGATCGAACAACAGCCGCGAAGCGACCGTGATCTACGACGCGTGGCGTGCGACCAACAAGGGCAACGGTCGAGCGACGGGCTCGCGGGACATCGACGTGCGCACGGCGCTGCTCGAACACTTCCGCGACCACGCGTCGATCCTCATCGCGACGGAAGCCGCGGCGGAAGGCGTGAACCTGCAGTTCTGCTCGCTGGTCATCAACTACGACTTGCCCTGGAACCCGCAGCGGATCGAACAGCGCATCGGCCGCTGCCACCGCTACGGGCAGGAGCACGACGTCGTCGTGATCAACTTCTTGAACGAGCGCAACGAGGCCGACAAGCGCGTGCTCGAACTCCTGGAGGAGAAGTTCAAGCTGTTCGACGGCGTGT
>JAYTBY010000671.1:0-2957 GCA_043736755.1 Planctomycetota bacterium
CGACGCAGTGGTCGTACAGCGCATCGAACGTCTCGTGTAGCGTTTGCTCGGTCACCTGAAGGCAGCGTTGGATCGTGTTGTCCCCGTCCATGAGGACCTCGGGTTCGACGATCGGCACGATGTCCTGCTCTTGGCACAACGCGGCATAGCGCGCGAGCAGGATTGCGTTCTCGCGCAAGTTCGGCAGCGTCGGGATCGTGTTGCCGATCGTGATGACCGCGCGCCACTTCGCGAAGCGCGCGCCGAGCTGGCGATACTTCGCGAGACGTTCACGCAGACCGTCGAGTCCCTGCGTGATCTTCTCCTCGGGACTGCCGGTCATCGCGACCGTGCCGGCATCGACCTTGATCCCCGGGATGGAGCCGCTCTTCACGAGGACTTCGGGAAATGGCGTCCCCGACAGGCCTTTCTGCTGGATCGTCTCGTCGAAGAGGATCACGCCGCTGACGTATTCACCAAAGCCCTTCGCCGTGAAGAGCATGTCGCGGTACGCACGACGGTTGTCCTCGGTGTTCGCGATTCCAATCGACTGGAAGCGCTTCTCGATCGTCCCGTGGCTCTCGTCGGCGGCCAGGATGCCCTTGCCCGGTGCCACGAGGGCCCGCGCGGTCGTCTCGAGTTCTTTCACGTTCATGGGGGGATCTGTCTCAACGAGCCTGTGACGAATTCACTGGCTCAGCACCGCGGAAGCGGCGCCAGCAGTGTCCGAGCGCGTGTAGGCTCAATGGGTTCACACGCTCTCAGAGCCTGTGAAGAAATCACAGGCGACGCGCCGCGGAAGCGGCGCCAGTAGTTTCTGAGAGGCCGTAGGATCGAATTCTTCACGGCCTCTCAGCGGTCGCCGGGCGACCGTTCGGCCTTCGATCCCGTCGCCCCGCGCAACCGCGCGAAAGCGCCGTATTCTTCGAGGACGCCGCGCAGCACGGCGCGAATCGTCTCTCCCTCGGCGGCGAGCGTCGCACCGCGCGCGACTCCGCGCTGGTACATCGCTCCGTCGCGTGTGCATTCCGCGACCCAATCGCCGAGGAACTCTTTCCATCGAGCGGCGTTGGGGAGCCGCGTCGCGAGCTTCGTCGGCGTCGACTCGGAGACTTCCCACAACGCATGGAAGTTGTCGGTCGAGCCGCCGTAGCCACAGCACAGCTCGGGCGCGGCCTCGAGGTACGTCGCGGCGATCGCGGCACGCAGTTCGCGCTGACGATGCGCGGGCTGGAACAGCTCCGCGATGCGGGTGTAGAGCGACGCTTGACGATGGCTCGGCACGATCGAAGTCCACGTCGTCCAATCGTCGAGAACCGTGTTCACGATCCCCAAGCAGTCGACGTCCGGCATCTCGATCTCGGCGCCCGAGCGCCAAGCGTCGTAGAGCGTGATTCCCGGATAAGCGTCACCCGAACGGTCGGTGTAGGCGTGCGCGAATGCGGCGTGCGACTTCTTCTCGGAACCGTCGTCGAGCGCGCGCTCGACCAGCGCGAGGACGAGGTCCGCGTTCGGAGGCAGCCCGCGCAGCGCCAACTCGAAGACGCGTTCCGGGTTGTCGTGCGCTGTGCGATGGAGGACCGAGCCCGAAGCGTAGTCGTAGATCCACGCGCGCGGATCGGCGGGCACGCTCAAAGCCTTCTGCGCCGCCGCGACGCGCGGATCGTCGGCCGCGAGCCGCCGACGCGGGATGGGCTGCGCGGACGCGTGACGTTCGGGGTCGAACCAGGGAGCGTCGGTCGCTTCCGGCCAAGCCTTCGGATCGCGATCCTGCGTCGCCACGATGTGACGCGCGAGGCCGAGCTGGAACGTGCGGACGTGCGCGAGCTCGCTCTCGAGGAAGTCGGCGACTTCACGTCGCTCCTTCGGCGCGAGGAGCGCGAACGCGGCGCGCGGATCCTCGGAGAGACGGTCCAGGGGCGCGGCGGGATTCGCAGCCGAGACAAGGAGGACCAGCGAGGAAAGCACGACCGCGGCATCCTAGGGGGAGCCTCGGGAGTTGGCCACCACCCGGTCCCGTGCACGTCACCATGCCGCACCGATCCGACAGCGCCCGCAACGCCCTGGTTTTCCTCGTCGTCGGCGTGGGAGTCGTGCTGCCGAGCGCGCGCGCAGAGGTCGTGGAGCGCATCGGTTTCACGATCGATGGGCTCGAGCCCAACGGATCCGTTGCGGTCATCGACAAGGCTTCGATCAGCCCCGACGGTCGCTTCGTGTGCTTCGCCTCGCGTGCTTCGAACCTCGTCGTGGGAGACGTCAACTCGAGCTTCGACGTCTTCTTGCTCGATTCCGCGACGGGAGCAATCGAACGCCAGAGCGTCACGTCACTCGGCGCGGAAGCGCCGCAGGGCGGGATCGAAGGCCAGGCGGCGCCGGATGGTTCGCGCGTGCTCTTGCGTACGCGGGCGAAGCTCGTCGTGCAGGATAACCAAGGCTACGCGGACGTGTAGCTGCGCAACCGCAGTCTCGGGACGCTCGTGCGCGTCAGCATCGGGTACCTCGGTCAGTCGCTCGACGCCGACGTCGAAGCCTGTTCGGCCTCAGCCGATCTCGACGCGATCGCGTTGCAGACGCGCGCTTCGAACATGGTCATAGGGGACACGAACGGCAACCTCGACCTCTTCGTGCGCGACATCGCGGCGGACACCGTCACGTGGGTGACCGCTCCGAACACCGGGAGTTTCCTGCCCTCCGACGATGCGACGTCCGTCGACATGACGCCGGACGGGTCCGTCATCGCGTTCGCCAGCCGCTCGGCGCAGCTCGTTCCCGGAGACACGAACTCGTCCGCGGACATCTTCGTGTGGACTCGCGCGACGGGCATTCGCGAGCGTGTCTCCAGCGCTTGGAACGGCCTCGAATCCCTGGGTGATTCGTCGCACGCCACGATCTCGGACGACGGGCGCTATGTCGCGTTCCAGAGCACGGCGACGAACCTCGTTCCGTCGGGTGACGGCAATGGTGTGCCCGACGTGTAC
>JAYTBY010000672.1:0-6433 GCA_043736755.1 Planctomycetota bacterium
GACCTCGCGCGACCGCACGATCGCGCGCGCGACGGGCTTCCCGTCGAGGTCGACGATGCGACCGGTGAGAGGTGACTCGGGGTACAGCTCGACGCCGTCGTCGAGATCCGACAGCGAGACCGTGCGACTGGCGTAGCCCGCGCGCTGCACGCGCACGAGATCAGCGCGGATGCCGTCGACTTGGCGCTCGAAGGCCCCCGTCCCTTCCGGTCCCGAGCGCAACACGGCCAGTCGGGTCGCCGCGATGAGCGGCGCGACACCTTCCTCGGTCCACAGCTCGAGGATCGCGTCCGCAATCGGACGCTGGTCGCGGACGTCGAAGATTCGGAAGGTCGTCTCCTCGCCCAACGCCGCGAGGGCGAGCGCGAAGATCATCACTTGCCACCGCCGGGCTGCGGCACGTCAGGCTTGCGCCGACGTCCGTAGAAATCGAGCCCCGACGCACTCGCCGCAAGCCGCTCGAACGTGAACGTCTGCTGGTCCTGCTCGCGCACGAGGGCCAACTTCGCGCCGACGATCTTGGCCTTGTACTCACGCTTGGTGCCGACGGGCAAGGCCATCGGAGTGGACCCATTCGGATCGATGACCGTGCCGATGAGCGAGGACATCTCGAGCACGTCGTCCGACCGCATCGTGAACGAGTGCATCCCCGAGAAGTACGTGCCCGACTCGTTGCCGCCGCCGTCTGTGAGCCAGCCGATGTGGCATTCGAAGGACAGGAAACCGTCGCCGATCAGCAGGTAGCCAACCTCCTCGCGACGCTCACGCTTGAGGATCGGGGTCTCGAACTCGGTCAACCGCCAGGCGCCCATGATCTGCTGGAGAGCGACGGGCCGCGGGGCCTCTGCCGTCGGCCTGGCCGGGGCCCCGTCGGGCTTCTGCCCTTGCAGCGGGAACGCGAAGAGGGCGAGGGCCACGGACGCCGGAAGGAAGTTCATCGTGAGTGAGCGCAGAACGAGGATGTGAAACGCAAAGTTCCAGTCGGACGTTCGCACGCCGACTCGGAGCTCGTACCAAGCTACGATTCGACCAGGACTACGCCTCGATCCGTTCTGGATCGGAGGCCGGCCGATCGAAGCGCCCATCCATCCTCGCATGAAGCACCTCCTGCTCCTGGCCCTCGCGTTTCTGTGCGGAAACGCCGCCGCCGCGTCACCGAGCGCCAGCTCGGACAACATGGCTTCGGCCGAGGTCTTCGCGCGCATCCAAGGTCGCGACGTGCAGCTCGCTGTGCGGATCGAGGTCGAGAAGAACTGGCACATCTTCCACGGACCGACGAAGGCCGAGTTGGGTAAGGGCCCCGCCGAGTTCATGGTCGGCCAGGCGACGACGATCGACTTGACCGGCGCGGCGGTCACGTGGGGCGACTGGCTCTTTCCCGTGCCGAAGGTCGAGCACTACGACTTCGGCGAGCCGATCGAGGTGAACATTCACACGGGTACGTTCACGGTATGGCGTCGCGGCACATTGGCCGAGGGTGCGTCGCTCACGACGCTCACGGCGAAGCTCGATGGGCAGACATGCGAGGATGGCGATGGTGCCGTGTGCGTGCCCTACGCCGAGACCGTCGATCTCGCTGGTGCAGGTCCGGACGCCGTGTTCGCGGCTTTCCCGGCGAATCTGACGGCAATGCCGTCAGCGAAGGTCACGCCCGATTCGGCGCGAGCTCCGCCTGCGGTCGGCAGCGAATCGAAAGGCACGGAATCGAGTGGATTGGTGAAGGGCGCGTCAGCAAGCAGCGCGAGCACTACGAGCGACGAAGTCGGTCAAGAGGCGAGTCTCCTCGCGTTCCTCTTGTCCGCGGTCTTCTGGGGACTGTTCACGCTCCTGATGCCGTGCACGTACCCGATGATCCCGATCACGATCAGCTACTTCACGAAACAGGCAGACAAGCGCCAGACGAGTACGTTGCCGCTCAGCCTCGCGTACGGAGCAGGAATCGTCGGCATCTTCGTCGTGATCGGGATCCTGGTCGGTCCGATCGTGATCACGTTCGCGGCGCACCCGATCACGAACATCTTGATCGGCGGCATGTTTCTCGTGTTCGCGCTGACCTTGTTCGGCGTCATGAACTTGCAACCGCCGCAGTTCCTGATGGGCCTCGCGGGATCCGCGTCGCAAAAGGGCGGCTACGCGGGCGTCTTCTTCATGGGCGCGACCCTCGTGATCACGTCGTTCACGTGCACGGCGCCGTTCGTCGGTGCGTTGCTCGGCCAAGGTGCGGGACAAGGCAACATCGGGCGCATCGCGCTCGGTATGGCCGTGTTCGGCCTGACGATCGCGGTGCCGTTCGTTTTCCTCTCGATGGTGCCAGCGCGTGTGAAGGCGCTGCCGAAGAGCGGCGAGTGGATGCACACGCTGAAGGTCTGGCTCGGTTTCATCGAAGTCGCGGCGGCACTGAAGTTCATTTCGAACGCCGACCTCGTGTGGGGTTGGAACCTGCTATCGCGCGAACTCTTCCTGTGGCTCTGGGCCGGCGTGTTCCTGCTGGCCGCGGCGTATCTCTTCGGGTTGATTCGCTTGAAGGACGAGTACGGACAAGAGGACTCCGCGACGATCTCGCCCAAGCGCCTCGTGTGGGGCTCGTCGACATTCCTATTCGGCATCTACTGCATCTACGGCGCCGGCGGCGGGGGCATGGACAGCGTGATGACGGCGTTGATTCCGCCGTACTCGAACGTCGCGCACGAGACAGGACCCGCGACGGCGAGCGTCACGAACACTGCGCCGAAGGGACACGTGATCGTCGAGGACGATTTCGCGGCCGCGGTGGCGCTCGCGAAGGCCGAAAAGAAGCTCCTTCTCATCAACTTCACCGGCGTGACATGAACGGTGTGTCGCCAGATGGAAGGCACGGTCTTCCCTCTCCCGGCGGTCGCCGGAAAACTGCGCGCAAACTACATCGAGGCTCGACTCCACTTCGACAAGGGGCCGCGCATCGAGGAGAACAAAGAGCTCCAGATGAAGCTCGGCGAGTCGAAGGCGAACCCGATCTACGTGCTGTACGACCCCGTGAAGGGGGAGCGCTTGCACAAGAAGGCCGGGTACCTGGGCGAGGAGAAATTCCTCGAGTTCCTGAACCGTCCGTTCAAGTGAAACCGAGCGCGCGTCCACCCTGGTACACGACGAAGCTCGCGGCCCACGCGAGCGCCGTCATGTAGACGAACAGGAAGACGACCCAGCCCCACGATTTCGTTTCGCGGCGCACGGCGGCGAGCGTGCTCATGCACTGGCAGGCCAGCGCGAAGAAGACCATCAGCGACAGGCCGACGAGCGGCGTGTAGACCGGTTCGCCGTTCGCGCGTGTTTCGGCCCGAATTCGGTCGCGTAGGGTGGCCGACTCCTCGTCGGCATCGCCGATCCCATACACGACGCCCATCGTCGCGACGAACACTTCGCGGGCCGCGAATGCGCCGATGAGGCCGATGCCGATCTTCCAATCGAAGCCCAGCGGCTCGATGCTCGGTTCGATCGCGCGGCCGAGCGTGCCCGCGTAGCTCGATCGCAGCGATTCGCCCGCGAGGTTCCCGGCCTCGGCGCGCAAGGACTCGAGCTGTGTCTGCGCGGCAGGTGTCTCGACATCGGACGCGTTCTCGAGAGCGGCGATCTCGGTCGCGATCACCTGCTTGCGCGCTTCGACCGCGCTGTCCTTCGGGAACGACAGGAGCCCCCACAAGACGATCGTGCACACGAGGATGACGCTGCCGGCCTCGGTCAGGAACGCGCGCGCCTTCTGCAGCATCTGTCGCACGACGGATGGCCAGTGCGGCATTCGGTACGGAGGCAACTCGAGAATCAGGGGCACGCTGCGCGCCTTGAGCATCGTGCGCGAGAGCACGGCCGCGACCACGAGTGCGAGCAGCGTGCTGAAGAGGTACATCGCGACGAGCAGCAGCGATTGGACCGGCGCGAAACCGAACAGCATCGTCGGTGGGAAGAGCGCCGCGATCACCAATGTGTAGACGGGCAGTCGCGCCGAGCAGGTCATGAGCGGCACCACCATCATCGTCAGTGTGCGGTCGCGCTGACGCTCCATCGTGCGCGTCGCGAGGACTGCGGGGACCGCGCACGCGTAACCGGACAACATGGGAACGAACGCCCGGCCGGACAGCCCCATCATGCGCATGACGCGGTCCATGAGGCACGCCACGCGGGCCATGTATCCCGTGTCCTCGAGGAGCCCGATGAAAAAGAAGAGGAGCAGGATCTGTGGCAAGAAGACGACAACGCTGCCGAGACCGGCGATGAGCGCGTCGGAGACGAAGTCACGCGCAATACCGGGCGATTCGATGCTGCGGATGAGATTCGTGAGCCAGCCGAACACGCTCTCGATCGCCCCGATCGCGGGATCCGACCACGAGAAGAGCGCCAGGAACACGACGCTCATCGTGAGCAGGAAGACCGGGAACCCGAGCCATGGGTTGAGGAGTACGGCGTCGACACGTTCGGAGACACCGCGCCCACGCGTGTTGGGTTCCAGGAACGAACTCATGCGCGCATCGATCCAGCCATAGCGGCCGCGGATGATCTCGGTGTCGAGCTGGCGACCGTTCAATTGCGCGACCGTGCGGCGTTCGAGCGCGACGCGGCGCACCGAGTCGGGCACGCTCGTGAGTTCATCGGGATCGTCGATGGAGAGCAGTGCCCACGCGGCGAGAGCGCGTCCTCGCGACACGCCGCCGCGCACCCAGTCCGCGGGCATCGCGGCGACGACGCGGTCCACGTCCTCGCGCAATTCGGCCGTTTCGGGTGTCCAGCGCGGTCCAGGTTTCGCGCTCTCGGGCGAGATCAGCGCGAGTTCGACGGCGCGCTCGAGTTCGTCGAGCCCTCGTCCCTTCAACGCCGCGATCGCCACGACGGGAACGCCGAGTTCGCGCGACAACACTGCGACGTCGATCTTCTCGCCGCGCGCGTCGAGCACGTCCGTCATGTTCAACGCGACGACCAGCGGCACCTCGAGCTCCAGGATCTGGAGCGCCATGTAGAGGTTCCGCGAGAGCTGCGTCGCATCGACGACCAGCACGACGAGGTCGGGAACAGGCTGTCCGTCGAGACCAGCGATCGATTGGATCGCGATCTCTTCCTCACGGCTGCGCGCGGAGAGGCTGTAGGTGCCCGGCACGTCGAGGGCCGTGATCTCGCGGCCGCCCGGAAGCGTCAGCTTCCCCTCGTGACGATCGACCGTGACGCCCGGATAGTTGGCGACCTTGGCGTTGCTCTTCGTCAATCGATTGAAGAGCGTGGTCTTGCCCGTGTTCGGGTTGCCCGCGATCGCGACCAGCGGCGCACGAGTTCCAGCCGCCAGCCCGGCGGCCTCCGCCTTCATCGATCGATCTCGAAGAGCAACGCGGTCGCCTCGGAGGCGCGCAGGCTGATGTGTCCGCCACGCACTTCGAACTCGACGAGGTCGCCGACGACGACACGGCGCACGAGCCGCACCGTCGTGCCCGGCAGGAAACCGAGCTCCATCAGGCGTCGTCGGAACGAGCGCTCGCCGCCGACCTGCAGGAGTCGGGCGCGGTCGCCGGGGCGGATATCGGAGGTGTGCAGCATGCGAAGATTGAGATCCAGTCTCAACAGAGTAGATCAGTCACGCGCCGTCCGCCACAGGAGTGAGCGGGTTTTGGGAGTCGGGCGGGGCCGAGCTCGAGCCGTAGGATCACGGAATGCCCACCCCCGTAATCGATCCCAAGGCCGTGGCCGGGCGCGCCGCGGCTGACCTCGTCCCGGACGGCGCCGTGGTGGGGTTGGGAACGGGTTCGACCGTCCACTTCGTGTTGCTGCGCATCGCCGAGCGAATGCGTGGCGAGGGTCTACGAATCTTGGGCGTGCCTACGAGCCTCGACACGGAGCGCAAGGCGCGCGAACTCTCGATCCCGCTCACGACGCTGGACGACATCGAGTCGATCGACGTCACGGTCGATGGTGCGGACGAAATCGACCCGCGCTTCGACATGACCAAGGGTGGCGGCGGCGCGTTGTTGCGCGAGAAGGTCGTCGCGTCGATCACGAAGCGACAGATCGCGGTCGTGGGCGCGAACAAGATCGTCGAGCGACTGGGGACCACGTTCCCACTGCCGGTGGAGGTCGTCCCGTTCGCGCGCGGAGTCGTGCGACGAGCGTTGTTGCAACTCGGTGCCGAAGCAACGCTGCGTTCGCGCGACGGCGTCGCCGTGCGCACGGACAACGGGAACGAGATCCTCGACGCGCGATTCGTCGACGGCATCGCTGACACGGCGGCGATGGAGCGATCGATCGACCGCATCCCGGGCGTCGTCGAGAGCGGGCTCTTCGTCGGCTTGGCGCACGTGCTCGTCATCGGTCATCCCGACGGACGCGTCGAAGTGCGTCACAAGCCGAAGTGAATTCGGAGGCGGCGATGACACGACCGCGCCCCGTTTGGCTGGAGTGACCGCAAGGGTCGCGATCGATC
>JAYTBY010000673.1:0-6430 GCA_043736755.1 Planctomycetota bacterium
AGCGCGCGAATCGACGTCCTGGCGAACACGGTGTCGTCCCTCAGCGCGGATACGCGCGACCGGCTCTCCAGGGTCGATCCCGCCGCCATCGAGTCCCTGAGGAGCGACCTCGGCAACCCTGAGCGCTTCAAGGAACGCGTGAATGCGCTCCTGGTCGCCAACGGCGTCAGTGATGGCGATCGCGGCAAGATTCTCGGATTGAGTCCGCAGGAGATCCTGGCGCTCCTCCTCGCGGCCATCGGATCGACGATCGCCGCGAGGAAGCTCAGTAAGTCGCAACCGCAAATCAATGAGCTCTACGAGAAGAACGACTCGCTCGCGAAGCAGACGGCGAAACTGGAGACGGCGGTGACCGGTCGCGTCAGCGCCGAGGAGCCGGGCACGTCGACCATCGGGACGCGTCTGCGGTGATCCGAACGGAGCGGCAGGTCGCGAAGCCGACCCGCCGCTCGCGCGCAGCACGCGGCTCAGCGGTATTCGACCTCGAACCCGGCCGGTGCCAGCCGCTCGCGCTCCTGTTCGAGGTCGGCCATCACGAGCGGTCGTTCCGCGAGCCAACTGTCTGGGAACGCCAACGCATAGCCCGATTTCCGCGCTTCGATTGCGACGCGGGGCAACGCGGACTCCGCTCGATTGCGGGCGAGAAGCACTGCGAGGCGTAGCAGCAGACAGAGCCGGACGACCGTGCGCTGCGTCGTTGGCGTGAACTCCAGGAAGCGCGGCGGCGGAAACCGGCGACGCTGGCCCTCGATCAAGGCTGCGAGCACGAGCTGGTCCTCACGCGAAAACCCCGGCATTTCCGCATGACCGACGATATACGCGCCGTGGTGGTGGTAGCCGCCATACGCGATCGAGATGCCGATCTCGTGCATCTTCGCGGCCCACGTCAGGAATCGCTCGCCCGTGCTGCGATCGAGTTCGAAACCCTCGTACGCGCCGGCAAAGAGTCCCAGCGCGAGCCGACGCACCCGTCCCGCTTGCTCCTGGTCGACGGCGTAGCGTTCCATGAACCGACGCGTCGTCCGATCGCGCACGTCCTCGTGTCGGATGCGACCGAGCAAGTCGTAGAGCACGCCTTCGCGCAACGCTCCCTGCGACGTGCCCATCTGCTCGATCGCGAGCCCTTCGAAGAGTGCCGTGAGGATCGCGACACCGCCGGCGATGACCGGCGCCCGCTCGGGCGCGAGTCCTTGGATCGATGGGAACGCTTCGTAGTGTTCCAGCTCGACGAGTCGCTTGCGCAGTTTCCGCAGGCCTTTTTCGGTGATCCCACCTTCGCTCCAACCGTTCGCGCGGAGGATCTCGTCCACCGCGAGAATCGTGCCCGAGGCGCCGACGCATTCGTCCCAACCCAGACGCCGGTACGCGCGTTCGAGCGTCTGCACTTCGAGGCCGGCTGCGAGACGCGCAGCGCGCATCGCGTCACGCGAAACGCGGCCAGTCTCGAAGAAGCGCCGCGACCAGTTCACGCAACCCATGTGCAACGAGTCCGTGCGCAGCGGCTCGAACCGCTCACCTAAAATGCACTCGGTGCTGCCGCCACCGATGTCGACGACGAGTCGCCGTCCAGCGTCGTCGGACAAGTCGTGCGCGACGCCCAGATAGATCAGGCGCGCTTCTTCGCTGCCGGAAACGATCTCGATGCGGTGACCGAGCGCCTCCTCGGCGCGGTCGAGGAACTCGCGTGAGTTCCGTGCGACGCGCAGCGCGCTCGTGCCGACCGCACGAACTTGTCCCGGCGACATCTCGCGCAGGCGTTCGCCGAAACGGCGCAAGCTGGCGATCGCGCGCTCTTGTATCTCGGGATCGAGTCGCTTCTTCGCATCGAGACCGGCCGCGAGCGCCACGCGGTCGCGCAGTCGATCGACGATGGCGAGTTCGTCCTGCACGAGTCGCGCGACGACCATGTGGAAGCTGTTCGAGCCCAGGTCGACGGCTGCAGCGAGTTCGATCTTGACTTGAGAGCGCACCTCGTCGTCATACGGGTAGACAGCGCACGTCGCAAGGCAGTCAGTCGTCCGGGAACGTCCACGCGGCCCGCAACGCGTCGAAGATCGCGGTGCGAACGACCTTCGGCGCGAGGCTACTCGGCGCGAGCCACGGGGCGTGCTCGGCAAACATCGCCGCATCGCGTCGGCCGAACCACAGTTCGGGGGAGGGCGTCGCGCGAGGCTGTGCGTGCCAGGCGAGTTCCTGTTCGGAACTCGAGCCTTCGAGACCGTTCAGGAGATCGACCAACGCCTCGAGGTTCGGCCGCGCGAGCCGCGGTCCGCTCGCGAGGTCGAACCACGACCCCGTTCCGATCAAGAATCGATAGGTCGCACCCCTGCCGCGCGGTCCTACGACGAGGACGCGGTCGGCGTTCGTCGCCCCGAAAAGCGCGTGACGGCCGGGATCCAAGTGGGGGACGGCCGCGTGCGAGCGGCTCGCGCTCGCGCCGTCGACTCCCGTGAAAACGGTGACGTCGAGGTGGACGATCTCGTCACGTTGCGCGCGTCCGACGTCGGCCTGGTCGGCACGCAGGCTCTCGATCTGTGCGCGCCACAGAGCCGCGAATTCGGAGAGGTCGCCATCGATGATCTCCGCGAAGCGCGCGACGAGTTCCACCGTCACGAACTCGCGCCGTTCGCGGTCGCCGAGTCCCGCGAATCGATCGCGCCACGGCGACCGCTCCACGTCGTAGAGCCCGCCGACGATCGCGTCGATCTGGAACGCGCGCTCGTTCGGGAGTCGGAAGAAGTCGCCGGCCCAGGCCGCGTCGAGTAGCGCCTGTTCGCGCGCGAGCGCCGCCTCGGGATACCGCACGGCGAACAGCGCGCACGTGCCGTCGGTGTCGACGTGATTGTTCGCGAGTCCCGTGCAGCCCGCGGCCATCTCGCGTCGACGCGCTGTCGGAAGTCGCGCGAAATTCAGTGCGATTCCCGTCGACAGATCGTGCGCGAGCTCGCGCGGCGACGCGTTGCCCGGCCAGTGCGAGAGGTTCAACCCCGCCTGTCCCCACGCGCCGTCGACGCTGACGAGGCGCCCCGCTTCGGGGGCCTCGACGATGCGAATCGGAAGTTCCAACTCGGGTGTCCGCGCTACTGCGGCGGCGTTCCAGCGCCGGACTTGGCCTTCTTCTTCGCCTCGATGATCTTGTCGAGGTCGCGGAGATTGTTGCGCGCGTCGCGCAACGCGATCTCGCGCAGCGGCCTCACTTCCTTGTCGAGGTCCTTGCGCGCCAGTTCCTTCTCGGCCATCTCGGCCGCCTTCACGTACCACGCGCGCGCTTGGTCCAACTCGCGATCGAAGTGGTAGTGCAGCATGAGCGCCGCGTCGTTCAGGTAGTTCGGATCGTCGGGCGACAGCTCGAGTGATTTCAGGTAGGCCACGTAGGAACGCTCGTAGAGATCTTGGATCTCACGGTGCTGCTCGGGACTCACGTCGCGGCTGCGCCGTTCGCGCGCTTCACCTTCGTCGCGCAGGAAGAGTCCCAGGTTGTTCCAGTACCGGTGCACATCCGGCGCCATGAGCGTCTGCAGCTCGGACAAGAAGGCCGCGTCGAGGTTCGCCGCCTTCCCGGCCTTCAAGCCGACCATGTAGTCGAGGATGCGTAGGTTCTCGTCCTGGTTCGCGCGCAACGCCGCAGCAGCGTCGTCCTTCGAGATCCCGAAGTGCGTGCGAAAACCCGCGATCGCGCCGTCGTAGTCCTGGCGGAAGTAGCGCGCGAGCGCGACGTAGTACCACGAGTTCGCGAAGTCCGGGGCCTTGGTCACTGCGCGGGTGAACGCGGCTTCCGCGCCCTCGTATTGCTTCGCCGCGTAGCGTGCGAAGCCGAGCCACCACAGGATCGTCGCGTCGCCGGTCGTCTCCTTGCCGTTCAGCGACTCGTACTGTTTCGCGGCCTCCTCGAGGCACGTCACGAAAGCCTCGTCCCCGAGGCTCCCGCGCAACTGACCGTAGTCGGCAGCCGAGGGGTCGATCGCGATGGCCGCTGCGAAACGCTGCGCACCTTCACCCGTCTGCTTCTTCCAGACATACAGCCAGCCGATCTGCGTCGAACTCTCAGCGCCCTTCGCGCGCGCCGCCGGTTCGCTCGAAGCGGCGTAGAGTCCTTGCGCCTTCGCGAACGCATCGCGCGACGCGGTCCAGGCCTGGTCGGCGTCGGGCACGCGCGTCGGGTCGGATTGAAAGCCCTGGTACTGCGAGAACGCGACGCGTCCGAGCATCGCCCACGCGTCACCGTTCTGCGCGTCGAGGGCGGCCGCCTTCTCCGCCGCCGCGCGCGCGGTCTCGAGGTCTTGTGCGTACCAGGCCGATTCCGCGAGCGGCGCGAACGCATCACCGTAGAGCACGGGATCCGCGGTCGTGGCCTTCTTCAGGTACTCGACCGCGTCGCCGAAGGCCATGCCGATGATGCTGCCGTTGACGCCCTCGGCGATGTAGCCCTTCGCCTTCTGCGCGAAGGCCATGCCGTAGAGGTAGTCGAGCGGAACACCCTTCTCCGTCTTCGCGAGGCCATCGATCTCGTTCAGTGCATCGTTCACTCGTCCTTGCGCGATCCACGAGCGCACGAGCCACTGGCGCACCGCGAGCGAGCCGTCGAGTTTCACTGCCGCTTCGAACTTCAGTTGCGCGTCTGTGGCGCGACCCTCGGCCAGCAACGCGCGACCGGCAGCGACCAGTTCGACGGCGCTTTCGACGGCGCTTTCGACCGCGCGCACCTTCGTGGTCGTCGTGGGCAAGGCCAGCTGAAGCGCGGCGGTGGCAGGCAGGAGGAGGAGCAGGCTGGAGATCGGGTTCATGAGGTTCCGTTGCGCTGGCGCCGTGTCGCGGCGCCGCTCGCGTGTTCTCTGTCTAGGGCAGCGCGCCCCAACGTTTCTCGGGGGGCAAGCGCGTATCGCCGCCGCGCAGGATCGCCGCGTCGCAACGGGCGATCCAGCCCTCTTTCCCGCGCAAGTCCTCACGCGGGTCGGGTCCAGTGGCGAGCGCTTTCTCGAACCAGGCCTTCGCGCCGTGCGCATCGCCCTTGAGATCGAGGTGCAGGACACCGAGGTCTTGGTACGCGTCGCCCAGTCGCGACTCGGCTTCCTCCAGCCGTCGCGCGCGCGCTTCGCGTTGCGGAGCGTCGAGTGCGGACTCCGCTGCCTCAGCACGCGCGACGGCGACCTCCTCCTCGGAGAGCTTCACCGCAGCGCGCAACCAGCCCTCGGCCTGCGGGACGTCGCGTTGCAGGAAGTACGTGAGGAGCCGGCCCGGGATGCGCACCACCGCCGCGTCGGTCGGGCGTTGGCGCGCGGCATCCGTGGCCATCGTGTGGGCGGCTTCCATGAGCCCCTTCGCTTGCTCCATACCGATCCGTGCCGCTTCGCTCCGACCCTTCTCGGCGTCACGGCGTGCCCGTGCTTCGATCGCGAGTGCTGCGTCGCGCGCGAGAGCCGTGGCGAGCACGGCTTCCTCCGCGTCGCGCGGCGCGATGCGGCGCAGATCGGCGTACGTCGCGGCCGCCCCGGCCAGGCAATCCGTCGCATCAGCGCGCGAGGGGTCCGCGCCGCGCTCGCGCAACGTGGTCGCGATCCGTCGCATGGCGTCGATCCCGCTCGAAACTCCCGGCGCGAGCGGTTCGGCCAGCACTTTGGGGTCGCGCGTGTCAGCCTTGAGGAACGCGGTGCGCGCGCCGGTCGCATCGTCTTCCGCCCAACGTGCGAGCCCGACACCGACGAGCGCGCGCGCGACGTAGGCGTTCGCCTCACTGCGCCGATCCGGTGCCAGCGCGCCGGTGCGCAGGAACCCGCGACCCGCCTCGCGGAAGCTCTCTTCGGCGTCGGCATTCGTTCCGCGCGCGAGGCTGTCGAGGCCGCGCGCGTAACGCTCGACTGCCGGGCGCCACACGGCGCCGGGATCCGTCGGATCGCGGCGCTCGATCTCCTCGAACGTCGCGACGACGGCCTCGCGACCCCCGAGAGCGCGGGTCGACTCGACCAGCGCGTCCGCCAGCTCGCTGTCGC
Source organism: Planctomycetota bacterium (assembly GCA_043736755.1). Classification (GTDB taxonomy): domain Bacteria; phylum Planctomycetota; class UBA1135; order UBA1135; genus JAEUHZ01. The sequence goes on from JAYTBY010000673.1 coordinate 5,988, forward strand.
GCGGAAAGATCGCCAAGCCGGTTCGAGCGGTCGTGCGTGCGTCCGCGGACGATCCGCTCGCCGCGAGGGTTTCGGCGAGCCGCGCCCAAGCCCACGGATCGTCGGGCGTCACGGCCAAGAGAGCTTGGAGGGCCGTCCGAGCCGAATCCGCGAGTGGTACGCGAAGCTTCGGCCCAGGGCTCGCGGCGAGTGCATCGAGGGCTGCGGCAGCCAAGGTCCGTTCGGCGATTTCGCTCACACCCTCGAGATCGCGCGCGCTCCGAGCCACAGCGAACGCGCGGCGCGCGGCCTCGAGCGCGCGCTGCGAGTCACCACTCGCGCGCGCGGCTCGGCTCTCACCGAGCCAAGCGCGCGCGACGGAGTGATCGTCCGTGCGAGCGCGACGGATCGCGTTCTGGAAATCGATCGACGCGGCGTCGAAGCGTGCGCGGTCGTCGAGACGC
>JAYTBY010000674.1:0-2948 GCA_043736755.1 Planctomycetota bacterium
TGGATGAACTGCTGAAGTTCGCGACCGATCGGCGCATCTCCGCGCTCGAGGCCGCGCGCTCGACGGAGCTGAGGTCCCGGATCCGCGGTCGCGCGAAAGGCGGACTCGAGTCGTTCTCGCAGCTCGCGACGAAGCTCTCGGAGATCGCACTGCTGCCCGCCGGCCTCGCGTTGCGCGGGATCCTGGGCGTGATCGACACGAACGCCTGGTACGCGGAGATGGCGACCGAGGTCGACGTCGATCGTGAAGCGAACGTCGAGGAACTCGTCGCACACGCCGAAATCTTCGAAGAGCGCGTAGAGGAGCGCCGCGCGACCGGTGAGGAGGTCCGCAGCGGCTTGGCCGGATTCCTCGAGGAAATTGCGCTCGTCAGCGACGTCGACGCGCTCGACGACAGCGACGACCGCGTCACGATGATGACCTTGCACGCCGCAAAGGGCCTCGAGTTCCCGGTCGTCTTCCTGGCCGGCTGCGAGGAGGAAATCCTGCCGCACATCCGTGCGATCCGCCAAGCCGAGGATCCCGACTCGGAGTCGGGCATCGAGGAGGAACGGCGGCTCTTCTACGTCGGTCTCACGCGCGCCGCCGATCGCCTGACACTCTCGCACGTCCGCACGCGTCGCACGTTCGGCGAGTGGTCGTTTCGAGCGCCGTCGCGATTCCTGGCCGAGATTCCGCCGACGCTGGTCGCGGGGATGGCCACCGTGGAGGAAGAGTCGGTCGTGCTCGGTGCGTTCGAGCCGCCTCCGCAAATCCCGGATCTCGCTCCCGGAGATCGCGTCGAACACGATCACTTCGGCCGCGGCGTCATCGAGACGTTGCAAGGTCGCGGCGTGAACGCGCGCGCGACGGTGCGCTTCCCCGGGCAGGGCACGAAGACTCTGTTGCTCCAGTATGCGAAGCTGAAAAAGCTCGGGAATGCGTCGCGATGAGCGCTGACGACTTGCGTGCGCGCCTCGCTGCGATCGTCGCCGAAGCGCAGAGCGCCGGATCGATCGCCGAGCTCGAGATCGCCTGGCGCGAGCTCACTGCGGCCGCGACCGCGCCCGTTGGAGAGATCCCTGCGCGTTTCGGCATCGTGGGCGACAGCCTGAAGATGCGCGCGGTCTTCGAGCTCATCGCGAAGGTCGCGCCGACGGACGTCAGCGCGCTGATCCTGGGTGAGACGGGCACGGGCAAGGAACTCGTCGCGAAAGCGCTGCACGAATACGGCAAGCGCAAATCGAAGCTGTTCCTCGCCGAGAACTGCGCCGCTGTGCCCGCGAATCTGCTCGAGAGTGAGTTGTTCGGCCACGCGAAGGGTTCGTTCACCGGGGCATACATCGATCGTCAAGGACACTTCGTCGCCGCGAACGGCGGCACCGTTTTCCTCGACGAAATCGGCGACATGCCGCTCACGATGCAGTCGAAGCTCCTGCGTGTGCTGCAAGAAGGCGAAGTGCGCCCCGTCGGATCGAACAAGGTGCTGAAGGTCGACGTGCGCATCGTCGCCGCGACGAACAAGGACTTGGCCGCGATGTGCAAGCTGGGCACGTTCCGCGAAGACCTCTACTTCCGCCTGAACGTGATCACGATTCCTCTGCCGCCGCTGCGCGACCGCGCCGGCGACGTGCCGCGGATCGTGAAGTTCTTCCTGGAGCGCGTGTCGGTCGAGATGGGGCGCGAGCTGGGCATCACGAGCGAGGCGATGAAGGCGCTGGAAGCCTGGAAATGGCCCGGAAACGTGCGCGAACTCGAGAACGTGATCCGCCGCGCCGCCGTGTTCGCGAGCGGCACGATCGTGCCCGCGGATCTCGGCGCACCAATCGTGCCGGGCTGACGGGCTGCGCTCCGAAGGTGCTCGTCACGACCCCGACGAAGTTGGTGCGCGCAAGATCCGCGAACGATCGCGCGGCCACGCTGCGGTCGTCCGCGCCAGGAACAGCGTACCGTCGTAGTCGACCCGCGGAACCGTCGCGATCAGACTGGCAGCGTCGCGCGTTGCCGCGTCGCAGTCGTCAGGCATGCCGTAGCCGCCGAACCAACGCTGACCGTGTCCCGCCGCGAGCCAGTCGGCCACCGGGCCGAGCCGCGGGGCGCCGCGCAGATCGAGCAGGAAATCGCCGTCGCAGGCCTGCCGCTGCACGGATTCGAGCGAACCTTCGGGCGCAGGCGACAGTGAGTACGTGCGGAACCCGAAGCGGTCGTCCGCGCCCTTCGCGTTGGCCTGGAACTCGCCCTCCCCGAACGCGAAGCCCAGCGCGTAGTACGCGTCGCCGATCGACGCGGCGACGTGCCCGCCGACCCCGGTCTCGTCGATCTCCAGGTAGCGCAACGGTCCGCGCGTGACGTGGCCGTTGTGCGCCCAGACGACTGCGCGCAGGTTCGCGGGCAGCGTCGCGAGCTCGTCGAGCAGCATCTGCGCCATCGCACGGTCGCGACCGCCGGGGCTGTCGTGCATCTCGAGCGCGCCCCGCAGTTCGCCCAGACGCTTGTCGATCTCGGGTACCGGGCGTCCTCTCGCCTCCGCCGCGGCACGAACTTCGGCGTCGAGCGCGACGACCTCTGCGGCGAGCGCGTGGTACCCACTCGCATCGCCCGTCCAGAGCTTTTGAATCGCGGGCTCGATGCGCGCGCCCCAGTCGGCCAGACGCTTCTCGAGCGCGCCGTCGCCGCCGAGCAGGGTTCCGATGCGTCCGGCCGTCGCAGCCGGATCCTGCACGTCGATGCCGACGAAACGCACGCGATCGCCGGGATCCGCATCGGGAATCCATGCGCGCAAGTCGGCGAGGAAAGCGGCGTTTTCCTCGACCTGCCACACGAGCAAGCCCAAGCCCGACATGGCCGCCGCGAGGTCGTCGCTTGCGCCGGACACGTACGCGTCGGCAGCGAGCGCGCTCGAGCTGCTGGCTTCATAGGCGACGAGCCGCACGTGCGCGTGTCGCACGAGGTGCATGGTGAGCGCGCGC
>JAYTBY010000675.1:0-6398 GCA_043736755.1 Planctomycetota bacterium
GTCGAGCGTGCCCCACTCGGACTTCAAGTGCTCGAAGACCTTGTCCATCGACTCCGGCTGCGTCACGTCGCAGGGCAGGCACAAGGATCCGGGTACTTCGGAGGCGAGCTCGCGCACGCCGCGCTCGAGCCGCTCGCCGGCGTAGGTGAACGCGATCTGCATGCCCTCGCGCGCCAGGGACTGGGCGCAGGCCCAAGCGATCGAACGCTTGTTGGCGACGCCGAAGACGACGCCTCGTTTGTTCTCGAGAAACTTGTGCACGCGCGGGCTCGGGGGGGTGTCCGGGATACGACCCGGGGTCTGGGTCACGCGGCATGCTAGCTAGGCGTGGCTCAGGTTCCAGGAGCGGGCTCGCGCGGGCGCCGCAGCGAGAAGTGGGGAAAGAGGGGGGCACTGCGGGTGCTCACGAGGCTCCTTCGCCCGGGCGGAGGTTCGCGGGAAGTCCTGCTGTGCACGGCGTTTGTGCGCTGCAACGAGGACGTGTGCGGCGGGTCGCCCGAGGGACCCGGAACCCAGGAATGGAGCGCGTCTCTAGACTGCGGATGTTGAGCGCGCTGTTGCCCCAGTGCGCCAGAAAGTGCTCCCCCCATGCAGCCGCGCGCTCGTTCTCCGCGCCGAGTCCCTGTGGTCCAACCCGCCCTCGAAGGCGTGAGTCGTGGCCGTGACCTAGCCGCGAACGGCGGCCAAACCGCTGCCGCAAGCGGGGGTGCTGGTAGCGCCGCAGGCGGCGGAGCGATTGGCGCCGCGAGCGGCGGAGCGATTGGCGCCGCGAGCGGCGGAGCGATTGGCGCCGCAGGCGGCGGATCCATTGGCGCCGCAAGCGGCGCAAGCGGCGGAACGGGCACTTCCTCGAGCGCCAGCGTGGGGGACTCGCGGTTCGCGCGCGAAGTGGCGGATGTCGAGATGCTCTTGTGCGGCAGCCCGCGTGAGGTTCTCGCGCGGATCGTGCCGGGGGATCCGCTCGCGATTCGTGACGCCGTCGCCACCGTCTTGCGGGCGCAGTGCTTGTTCCTGGATGCGGACCGCGTGCACCTCCGCGCGCTGGCGCGGACCGCTCGCGCCGCGCTGCGCTACCGCGCCTCCGGCCTCGAGCTCTGCGCTTGGCTCATCGCCCAGGCCTCCGACGCTGTCGCCGAGATCCTGGCCGAGGATCTCGACGCGCCGCGTGTCGACCCCCGTTCGGCCTTCGTGCAATTCGCGCGCCCGTTGGGGCTGGACCCCGAAGTCATGCGTCGCGGCTGTGTGGCCTTCAACCGTCTGCCGGTCGAGGACCGCACCGCGTTCTTTGCGCTGGTCGTCGAGGACGTCGGCCTCGAGGAGCATGCGCGCGCGAGTGGGACGACCACGAACGAGGTCGGTCGCCGCGCACGACGCGGCCTCGAAGCCGTGGTGCGCGCGAACCATCCGGACTTGCCGCCGCTGGCCCGCGCGGCGACTCCTCGCGCCGCGTCGGCGCAGACGACGGACTTCCGCTCCACCGCCTCGCTCCCGACGGACTCGCTCGCCACCGACTCGCTCCACACCGACTCGCTCCACACCGTACGACCCGTTTCCATCCCGCCGCCCGCCCGTTCGGCGTCGGCCCGAAGCGTGCCTCGCGAGGAAATCCGATGAAGCCCACCGTTCACGATCGCCGCACCCTGGCCCGTCTACTCCGTCTCCTGCGCGAGTGTGCACCGCGCCGTCCGCGGCGTGTCCTGCTCGAGGAGGCCGAGATCGAACTCTGGGGGCTCTATCGTCGCGAGCAAGCGCAGCTCTTGGCCGAAGCCGCAGCGCTGCGAGTCGCGCCGACGGAACTCGGTGCACGCCGAGTGCGTGCGACGCTCCTTCGCGCTTGGCGCGCGCGTGCAGCCGAGTGTGCGCTGCTCGTCGCCCACGATGGATACCCCCTGGCCGAGGCGTTGGGTTCCTGCCTAGCGCAGGGTTCCCACGCGTGGCCCTCGTCGCGTCGGCTCGCCGAGGACGCGCGTCGACTGGGTTGGGTCCGCGAACTCCGGACCCATTGAGAGCAGCGCCATGGTCAAGTCCGACGACGCGCTCGACATGCTCATGCCCGGCGCCGACGTGCTCGCGATGCGACGTGCGCGCGAGATCGCCCAGTTCCTCCGCCTCCTGTGCGTCGACGCGCGCCGCAACTGCGATCGCGCGGTCGGGCTCGATCTCGAGCACGCGCGCGGGGTACTCCTCGAAGAAGGTCGAGCAGCGCTCGAGCGCGCACTCGAGGACCTTCTGCGTCACCACGCGGTGGCCGTGCAGCCACTCGACACCTTCGCGTGGTCGGGGGACCCGCGCACGTCCTCGGCGGACGCTTGGCGCGAGGTCGAGGCGGCGCGGTCGGAGTTCGCCGTACTGCCCGACCTGCCACAACCCGGTGAGAGCGCGGCCCAGGTTGGAGTGCGCATCCTCGCTGCGTTCTCCGCGCTCGCTCACGAGCCCCACGCCGAACTCTGGCGTGCGCGTTGGGCCCAGGCGGTCGAAGGTCCGCGTCACGCCGAGCGGATCCATCGCGAACTGCTCGCGCCGATGCGCCGTCCGCGACCGTCTCCGCGCATCCAACGTGCGGCCATCGCGGGCGTGGCCGAGTGTCTGCTGGAGCGTGGTGCCGTGCGCGAGGCGCGCGCGTGGCTCGGCGAGCACGCGCTGCAACTGTCGGTCGATCCGCGCCTGCGCCAACTGTTCGCTTGGACACGCCTCGCGCTCGGCGACCTCGAAGGCGCCCGCGCCGTGCTGCAAGGACTGCGGCCCTTCGATGGGCCGCTCCCGCGAGCTTTGATCGAACTGAGGGCCGTCCGTCCGACTTGGATTTTTGCACTCGCCGGTCGGATCGATGCTGCTCCCTGCGTGGTTCGGCTCGGCACGGTGCGGGGCGAAACGGATCGGAACGACCCGGGCCGTAGCGACCCGGGTCGTAACGACTCGATCCGCAACGACTCGATCCGCAACGAAACAGCGCAGCCCGCCAGCGTGCACCCCGACTCCAGCGCCGGGAACGAAGTGCGCGAACGGGCGGACTGCGGTGCCTCGGCGTTCGTCGTCTTCGCGTTCACTCCGGGGCGCGGAACGGACGTGGTGGTGTTCGACGCGGCGCCGGCGCTCGCGAGCGGCCGTGACGCTTGGATCGCCGAGCGCGAAGGGGCCTGCGCCATCCCCGGCGAACGTGAGCAAGTGCTCGTGGCGCGTGCCGCGGTGTCCGTGGAACACGCGGGCCCGACGGACACGTTGCGCGGTGCCTTGGGTGGTCGCGCTACGCGCGCCATCGCTCTCGCACCGGTGCTCGACGAGGAGGGCGACGCTGCCGGCTGGGTGCACCTCGAGTTCGAACACCACTTGGTCCCATCCCGCGAGCGGCTGGCGCGCTGCACGTCGACATGGCGGCGCGCGATCCTCGACGCGCGTTGCCGCGTCGCCGCCGAACCGACGCGCGCGGCGCGGGCCAAGGCGCCAGACGCTTACGCAGCGGTCTTCCGTGCGCTCGTCGACGACCTCGGGCCGAAGACCGTGCAGCGGCGCTGGAGCGCTTTCTCGATCGAAGGTGGCGAACCCGTCCTCGTCGCCGAGGGGGGCGAGGGGCAGGGGTTCGCCGACTTCCGACCGGGTCGAGCTCGCGGGCTTGCGCGCGCGCTCGCGACGGACGGCCGCATCGAGTTCGAGGAACCCGATCCGCGCGTGGCGGTGCACGCCCACGCGGCTTCGGGAATCGTGATCCCGCTGCGGTCCGAAGGCGCGACGCGCGGGATTCTCGCCGTCGAGTCCAGCCGCCGCCGCGACTTCCATGGCCTCGATCTCGACGCTTGGTCGGCCTGCGCCGATCGTGCCTCGATCGCACTCGGGATCGCGCAGTTCGCGGCCTGGCACGCTGCGCGCTTCGGCTTCGAGCCGTGGTTCGGCAGCCGCGGCAACGACTTCCAGAACTTCGCGCGCGGTCTCGTCCGCTGCGCGCGCTCCCGCGGCGCGGCCACGATCGCCGGCCCGGCCGGTGCGGGCAAGCTCGTGGTCGCGCGCTGGCTGCACTTCGAATCGGCGCGGCGCACGCGACCGTTCGTCGTCCAAGGGGCCCGCGGACTCGGAGGCCGCGCGGACTGGCCGCGCCTCGTTGCCCGAGCCGTCGGTGGAACCCTGGTACTCGACGACGTCGAGGAACTCGAACCCGGACTCCAAGAACTTCTTCTGCACGAACTCGAGGGCGCGGCCGATCGCGATCCACTGGAAGCGCCGCGGATCGTGGTGACGACGCGCGCTGTCTCACGGACCCGCAGTGCTTCCGCGTCGAACGGGACCGACGCATGTCCCGAGTTCCGAGCGGACCTGGCGACGAGGTTGGCCCGGCTATGGATCCAAGTTCCAGCGCTCGCCGAGCGTCGCGAGGAGATACCGGGTCTCGCCGCGGCACTCGCGCGTCGGTTCGCGACCGAGGAAGAGGTTGCGGCACCGCGGTTCGCGGATGACGCCTGTGCTTTGCTCTGGCGGCAACCCTGGTGCGGCAACATCCGTGAGCTCGAGAACCTCATCTACAAGGTCGTGCTCGAGCGCCCCGGCGAGCTGTTGTCCGCCACGGACGTCGCACACATCGCGGAGAACGCGGGTACGACGCTCGCGCTACGGATTCCGACGCGACATCCCGACCCGCGGGAGCTCCGCTCGGCGCTGCGCACCACCTGCACACAAGGCTCGCGCGTGAACAAGACGCGCGCCGCGCTGTACCTGGGTTGGGATCCGGACACGCTGGTCTTGCGCTTGCGGGCTGCCGGGCTCCTCGGCCCTATGGGCGACGCGGAGGCGTGGACGCTCGCTCTGGCCGAACGAGCGGAGGCCGCGCCAGAGAACGTGCCCGAAGCCGACTCGCGCCACTCCTAGAGTCCGCTCCCCAAGCTGGCGATGGACGGCACCTGCGCGCCGCGCGGTTCGGTACCGGCAGGCCGTCGGATTGACTCCTTCTCGGCTTCTCCGCACCCCGTTGCGTCGCCCCGTGACGCCGTGAGTTCTTGGCGAGCTTGGTGAGGCCCCCTGGGTCGGACTCTCCGCGGCCTTACGGTCATGGGGCGGGTCGGCGACTGGGGGCTGGCTACTGCGGGCTGCACTACCGCGGGCTGCACTACCGCGGGCTGCGCTGCACTCGACGCGCGCTGCCGCGATCGGAGCTCACCGATCGGAAAAGAAAAAAAAGGGCCGGTCGGCGTGAGCCGACCGGCCGTAGTTCACCTTCCTTGTCAGAAGGTCCGACTCGTTCCGTGGCCCCCCCGGGCGCGGTCTCCGTCGGGAGATCTTTCGATCTCTGGCACTCTCTACGACCGCCGCGCCGAAAGTAGCAGCCCTCTTCAGGTGAAGTTTGTGTCTCGAAGCACGTGAGCGGGTCGCGCCGTATGAAGACCTCGTGAACTCGACCGCTCGCACGCCGGTGGGCCCCCTCGCCCTCGTCATCGCTGGATCGCTCGCTCTGGCGATCGCCGGTCCGCTCGCGGCGCGCCCCGGGCTCGTGATGAGCGCCTACCTCCTCGCCGGCGCGGGATGGTGGTGGTCGATCCAGCACGCGCGCCGGCACGGGATTGCGCTCCGCCTCGTCGTGTTCGGGGCGATCGTCTTGCGGATCCTCGCGTTGGCTTCGGACCTGCGCACGTCCGACGACGTGCATCGCATCACGTGGGAGGGCGCGGTCGCAGTCGAGGGCCTCTCTCCCTATGCGCACGCACCCGACGCGCCCGAGGTCGGTGCCCTGGCGGTGCGCAACCCGCGACTTCACGACGCCGTGAACCATCGCGACGTCGCCGCGGTCTACCCACCGCTCGTCCAGGCCGTCGGGACGCTCGTCGCACTCTTCCTCGGAGGTCGCGACGAGCCCGAGCTCGCCGCGCGGATCGTGCGCGCCACCTTCGGGATGGCGGATCTCCTCGTGCTCGTTCCCCTCGTCTACCTGTTGCGCTGGCGTGGGCTTTCCGACGGACTCGCGGTCGCGTGGGGTTGGTCGCCGCTCGCCGCGTTCGAAATCGCTGGCTCGGGACACCTCGAAGCGCTGGCGCTCGTGGCGCTGCTCGGCGCGTTGGCCTGGTCGGAGCGCGCGCGGACTCGCGCGGATCACGCGGGTGCATCGGCTCTTTTCGCGCTCGCTGTGCTGACGAAGTTCCTGCCCATCGTCCTCCTGCCCTGGTTTCTTCGCGGGCCGCGGGCGACATGGCGCACGGCCGTCGTTCTGGTCGTCGTCGCACTGGGCTTCGCGCCATTTCTCCTGCCCGCTTTCGGGCTCGAGGGCACGGAACGCGGGGTTCTCGGCGGCTTGAGCGAGTACGCGTTGCGCTGGGAGAGTTCCGGGCTCGTGCACCGCTTCGTCGAAGGCGCGTTCGCACTCCGTTGGTCGCCCGATCTCTCGTGGACGGACCCGCGACGCCTCGCACGCGGAGTGCTGG
>JAYTBY010000676.1:0-6390 GCA_043736755.1 Planctomycetota bacterium
CGACTCGACCGTCCGTGTCTCCACGAACGCGGAGGAGCACGTCCTTGCGGATTCCGGTGAGCGAATCCCGGCGCGGCAGCTCGAGGCGACCTCCGTCGCTCCCCTCGAGGCGCTCGACACGACACCGCGCGAACCCGTCGACGTCCTCGTCATCGACAAAACGACCGGCGCGCCCATCGCTGGAGCTCTGGTGCGCTGGGCGAACATGTCCGAGATCGGCCCTCGCAACGATCTGACGCGGCCGCGTTGGCTGGAGGATCCGTTCGTGTTGCCCGACGTGGCGCGCCGAACGACGAGCGACGAGCACGGACTCGCGCGCGTCGATGCGCGACTCTTCCCGGGCACGATCGTCGCGACGTTCGGCGAACTCATCGGTCGAGCGGACGCGTCCGAGACATCCGAGCGTCCCATCCGCGTCGAACTCGCGCGCGATCTCGGGCTCGCGATCCAAGTCGTCGACGCGACCGGCACACCGGTCGCGGGCGTGCCCGTGTGTCTGCGCGACGAGCCGAACCTCGACACGTTGGGCGAGTTGTGGCGCGGCACGACCGAAGGTCCCGATGGGATCGCGCGCGTGTCGTGGATCGCGGTTCAGCGGAAGGATCGGCTCACGAGCAGCCCGACGTACGCTTGCATCGAGATTCCGGCCGGTGTCGCGATCTGCGCACCGCTCGACCTCTCCCACCCGCCCGCGGATCCTGTCCGGCTCGTGTTGCCCCCGTGTGGCAGCGTCGTGGTCACCGTGCTGGACTCGAACTCCGACCCGGCCGAGGTCCAAGACGTCAGCCTCGCGCTCGCCGTCGACCTCGAAGCGCGCGGCGAATGGGGGGCGAGGACGTACGCCTCGGAGTCACTGCGCGACGGCGTGGCCGTCTTCCCCTTCGTCGAAGTCCTCCTCGACTTGCATGCGACCGCGATGGCTCACGGCCCCCACGCGAGCACGCGTGGTCCGGGACCGCGAGAGGCAGGCGACCGCGTGGACTTGACCATCGGGCTCGGGCCAGCTTCGCCGGTGGTGACGGGACGACTGGTCACGGAGTCGGGCGCACCGATCACTCGGCGCTTCGTACAAGTGACCGTCGGTTCGAAGAACCCGCACGCGGGGGCCGGCATGATGAGCAGCCCGCACACCACGGACGCGGACGGGCGATTCCGCGTGCCGTTCGCAGGCGTCGTGGGGCGAGGAATGACAATCGCTTTCGTGGCGAAGCCGATCGGCATCGGCCTCGGCGAAGGCGGATACGCGGAGGCCGAACGCGCGTTCGTGGAGACTCCCGCCGTGATCGATCTCGGCGACGTCGTGTGTCGCGTGCCTCGAGTCCTCGGTTCCGGCATCGTTGTCGACGATCTCGATCAGCCCGGGCGGCGCGCGCTGCTCGCGGTGCACGTCTCGCGCCGCGATGTCGAGAGCGGGGTGTGGCGGGTCGACCCGCTCGTGGAGTCGAGGGTGCGCGTCGACGGTTTGTTCGAGATCCGCTCGACACTCGACGTCGCGCGGGTGCGCGTCCGCGCGCTGCGCGAAGGGAACGCGGACTCGGCGACGGTCGAGTTCGAGCCTGGCGCGCGTGACCTGCGCCTCGTCGTGCCGCGCGCGTGCGAGTTGAGCGGGCGAGCGCTGCTCGACGACGACCCGATCGCTCGACGCATCCGCGTGCGCTTGCTCGTCCCCGGTGAGCCGATCCCGACGGGAGCGTTGGGCACGGACCGCGAAGTGCGCATCGCCGACGACGGCTCGTTCCGCATCACGCCGATCGGACCGGGTCGCTATGACCTCGACTTCCGAGTTGGAGAGCAGGCCGAACCGTTCCATCGGATCGGAGGGATCGAGGTCGCGCCGGCAGGCCGGGCGGTCGACGCACGACTCGACGCGGTCGATCTGCGTGGGCGCCTACCGAGCAGCGCACCGCGCTGACGCGTTCGCGGAAGCTGAGCTTTAGCTGAGAGTTGCGCCTGTCCGACTGATAACTGGCGATGTTATACTGTACTGGTATCATCGTCAGATCAGCGCGAACATGACCGTCCCACTCACCTCGCCGAGAACCTGCGCCGCGCTCGCCTCGCACGCGGTTGGACCCAGTCCGAAGCCTGCGAGCGCGGCGAGCTCTCACTGGCCGGCTATCGCGATCTCGAGTCCGGTCGCGCGGGTCCACGAGCAGCGACGCTCCAGCGGATCGCGGATGCCTTCGAGGTCCCGCTCGTCGAGTTGTTGCGACCCGTTCAGACGCTTCGACACGTCCGCTTCCGCTCCGCGAAGCGCATGAAACGTCGCGCACAGGTTCTCGCGGCAGTCGCGGGACGGATCGCGGATCGCGACGAGCTCGATGCCCGACTCGCGTCGTCGGACATCAGCGCCTTCCGACTTCGGTCCGTGCCCTGGATCGCCGTGGATCGCGTCGCCGGGGCCACGGTCGCGGACCCACGCGAGGCCGCGCGCGAGACTCGACGCGTTTTCGGTCTCGACGATCGGTCGCCGATCCACGACATCGCCGGGCTTCTCGAGCAGCGCGGGATCCGCGTCGTCGCGCTGTCGATCGAGTCGGACTCGTTCTCCGGCCTCGCGGTCGCCGAACCCGACGCGCCTCCCGCTGTCGTCGTGAACACTTGGAATCGAAGGCCGGTCGAGGCGTGGATCGCGAGCACAGCGCGCGAGCTCGGCCACCTCGTGCTCCATCCGAGTTCGTTCGATGTCGAGCGCGCGGACCCGGACGAACGCGAGCTGCGCGAGGCGGAGTCCTTTGCATCCGAGTTCCTGATGCCCACGGCAGGTTTCCTGGCGGAGTGGAGCGCCGCCGCGGGACTGCCGCTGCTCGAACGCGTCCTCGTCGTGAAACGCGTGTTTCGCGTCAGTTGGCGCATGGTCGTCGCGCGCGCGGCGGGCCCCACCGAGCTGGATCGGGCGACCCTGTCCCGACGCGTGCACGAAGAGCACGACCGTGCGCACGGACGCGGCTTGCTATCGAGCGCGGAACTCTCGAGGCCCGATCGCGAAATGCCCGCGCTCCTGGCGCGCCGCCCGGAGCCCGCAGCTTTGGACGCGCACGATTTCCGCGACGAGCAGCGCTGGCTCCTCGTGCGTCGCGCGCTCGAAGCCGAAACGATCAGCCTGGCTCGCGGAGCACAGATCCTCGGGATCGCGCTCGTCGAGATGCGACGGGTCTCGGCTTCGTGGATCGGGTGAACGGCCGGTGGCACGGCCGCTGCTCCTGGATGCGTGCGTCGTGATCGACTTCGCCGAGTGCGAGGCCGACGTGATCGGCTTCGTCTCACGGACAATCGCGCCCGTTCACATCGTGGAGCCCGCGTTGGCGGAGGTTCGATCGGTGCGAGTCGATCTGGAAACGATCCAAGTGATCGAGCCCTGGCTGTCCATCGCGATCGCGGCACATCACGCGGATCGACTCGTCGCGCGCGACGACGATCGTCCGCGCCCCGGATTCGTCGGGTTCGACGTCGTGCTCCGCGAGCGACACACCCCAACGATCGCCCGAACGTGCGACGACGGGCTCGACGCGTGCTCGCGCCGAGACGCGCACCTCACCGCGAGCGTCCGTGAGCCACGTCGCACCGAATCGGTCGGCTCGCCCGAGCGTATTCGCGAAGAGATGCTCGGCGACCGCCATCGGGTCGTAGCCGTCGCGCGGTGAACGCACTTCGGCACCCGCGACCGGCCGACCTTCCTCGTCGACCACGCGCACGAGCACACCGCCCTCCACGGGCGCCTCGTAACGCGGCGAATCGGGAGCTGCACAGCCCGTGACGACGAGGACGACGGACGCCGCGGGGAGCGCGTGGTGCAGGCGTACAGTCCACTCCGAGCGCGCACCCTCGTCCAGAGGCCTCGAGCACTCAGGCACCGATGAGTTCCTAGCGAGTGACGCACAAGTGGCCTACACTGTTGCCTCGCTGTACCGCGGTCCTCCTGGCCGCCCGATCCGCAAGACACCGCCGAGATTCCGACATGTACGACCCCGAAATGGTCCAGCCGATGCGCGACGAGGCCACCCGTATGGGCCTCCAAGAGCTGAAGACCCCCGCCGACGTCGAGTCGGCACTCAACAAACCGGGGATCACGCTCATCCTCGTGAACTCCGTCTGCGGCTGCGCTGCTGGTGGCGCGCGCCCGGGCCTGCGCCTCTCGCTCATGAATGGCAAGAAGCCCGCGAACCTCTACACCGTGTTCGCCGGCATGGAAACGCAAGCGACCGAGAAGGCACGTGAGTTCTTCAAGCCGTACCGCCCGAGTTCGCCGCAGATCGCGATCTTGAAGGACGGCAAGCTCGTCAAGATGGTCCAACGCCAGGACATCGAAGGTCGTCAGCCGGCTGACGTTGCCAAGTCGCTCGTCGAAGCCTTCAACGAGTATTGCTGAGCATGAGTAACGCCCGGCTCGAGTTGGCCGAGGCCTTCCTGCGCGAAGCCGTCTATCGTTCTCGTGAACGGCAGGCGGCTTCGGTCGCTGTGTCGCGTTCGAAAACGGCGACGGCGACTGGAACGTGCGGGCTGGGCGAAAAAGCGGCGGTCGATCTCGACCTCACGCCGCGTGGAAAGCAGATCGCGTCCCAACTGTGGCCGACGGGACTCGAGGGCGTGGGCCTCGAGCGCGTGCGGCGCGTCCTCGGTGACTGGGTCGTCAAACAAGACGCGCTCGATCGCCAGCGCAATCACCACATGAAGGCGGTACGCCTCGCGCATGGATTCGAGCGCGACAACTATCCGCCGAAGGTCGCGCAGGAGTTCGAAGCGGGCCTCGCCCGTGTGAACACCGAGGAGACGACGCGCCGCCGCGGTGCGGCGTCGGAGTTGCTCGGGGACGCCTGAACCGCGCGCATGGCCGGGTCGTCACGTGAGGCTCGGATCACGGCTTCAGAAGAGCGCGTGCACGGCGACACACGCGGTTTTTCAGCCTGGATTCGGTCGCGCGTCGGTGCCGCGGTGTGCGTCGCGGTGCTCGTGGCGATCGCAGCGTGGTTGCGCTTCACGGGCCTCGATCACGATCTGCCCCACGTTCTGAATCGCGACGGCCTGAAGGTCGTCATCCAGACCGACCTGATGCGCCAAGGCGTTTGGGACGGCGCCGGCGAGCACCGGTGGAGTCAGTACCCGCATCTCCTGGCGCGCATCGCTTCGTTCTTCGGGGAGGCCGATCTCGGTGCGCGCCGCACGCTCGCGGAGCACATCGCGGGCGCGAACTCGACCTGGATGCAGATCCGGATGGTGAATTCCGTCGCCGGGATCCTGGCCGTGCCACTGACCTATGCGTTGGCGCGGCACTTCCTCGACCGCGCGCGCGCGATCCTCGCGGCGGGATTCGTCGCCACGAGCATGCTCCACATCGAGCTCTCGATCGACGAGCGGCCGCATGTCCTGCTCACGACGCTCGTCATCCTCGCCGCGCTCGCCGCGATGCGGCTCCGACGGCGACCGGACGTGTCCACGCACGCTCTCGCTGCGACAGCGAGCGGGCTGGCGATCGGCGCCTTGCACAACGGCGTGGCGACGCTGCTCATGGTCGGCACCGCGTGGTGGATGCGCGCGGCACCTCGGCGCTGGAATCAGCTGCTCGCCCTCGCAGGCGTGGGTGTCCTCGCCTGTGGAGTGACGGCGATCTTCTATCCCTTCGCGTTCGCGTCGCCAGCGACGTCTACGTCGAACGCGGGCCCGCGGACACCGGGAGCGATCGTCTTTGGCGGCAAGGAGTTCTATCCCGAGCGAATGGACGGCACAGGTTTCATCCGCATGGCTGAACCGTTGTGGGCGTGGGACACGCTCCTGTTGTTGCTCGGACTGGCCGGCTGTGTCGTGCTCGCCGCGCGCGGCTGGCGACTCAGGCGGTCGAACCCATCGAGCCTGCGCGCGGACATCGCGATCGCACTGAGCTTTTGCCTGCCGTACCTCGTCGTGTTCGGGCTCTATCGCGAAACAGCCGGCCGCTACGTCTTGCCGCTCGTCCCGTTCCTCGCGTGCGTCGCAGCGGGAGTGGTCCCGCGGCGTTTCTCGGTCGGAGCGCTCGCGCTCCTCATCGTGCCGCTCGTGCCCACGTCGCACATGGCTCTGCTGCGCGCTCGACCGGACACGATCGAGCAAGCGACGGAGATGATCCGTGAGCTCGTCGCGGACGACGAAGGCATCGTCGTGACCCCCTCGTTCGATCTCCCGCTGTTTACCGGCGATCGCGCGCTCGCCGCGAATGCGAGTCGACCTTGGCGCACGATCTGGTCGCACTACCAGTCACAGCTCGGATCGATCCCACGCGAAGATCGGCACTTCCAAGTGCTCGTCGATCCGCTGCGCGGCCGCGGCCCCAACGCGGCGCCGATCGCCGATCCGGTCCAAGAGTTGTACGAGCGGGGCGTGCGCTGGTTCGTCGTCGCGGGGCCGGACGACATCTTG
>JAYTBY010000677.1:0-2935 GCA_043736755.1 Planctomycetota bacterium
CCGAGCTTGATGATCTTGAGTGCGACGCGGCGCGTGACCGGATGCAGTTGCTCGGCCAGGAACACGACGCCAAAACCGCCTTCGCCGATCTGGCGCACCAAGCGGTACGGACCGATCAGCGTTCCCGGCCCTTCCTCCGACTTGGAAGCGAGTGCGTGGCCGGGCGCAGTCGGCGCCGTGAGGAAACGGTCGTCTTCCGCGGCGCCGAGGAGCGCATCGACGCGCGCGCGCAGCGCCGGGTCGTTACCGCACTCGCTCTCTAGGAATGAGGCGCGTGCGGCGCGGTCGAGTTCGAGCGCGCGAGCGAACAGGTCACGGACGCGCTCGTGGTTGGGATCGGTCATCGGCGGGGGGGGGCTCTCGACAACGAACTAACCGTCCAGCGCTTCGATCGCGTCCTTCAACCAGGCCCGCGCGAAGGCCCAATCGCGCTTGACCGTGGCCGTGGACGCGTCGAGAGCCAGTGCGGTCTCCTCGATGCTCAAACCCGTGAAGTAGCGCAGTCGGACGACCGCGGCCGCTTTCGGGTCCACGGCTTCCAAGCGCAGGATCGCTTCGTCGAGGATCAGGAATCCGGCGGATTCTTCGGCGCTGCTCGGATCCGGCAGGTTCGTGAGCTCGATCGCCGCCCGCTTGGCAGCACCTCCACCCCGCTGATCCGCGGCCTTGGCCCGCGCGTGGTCGATCAGGATCCGGCGCATCGCTTGCGCTGCGGCCGCGAAGAAGTGCGCGCGGTTCTGCCACGGGATCTCGCGCGGTCCGACCAGGCGCAGATAGGCCTCGTGGACGAGCGACGTGGCGTTCAACGTGTGACCCACGCGTTCGCCACGCAGCGCGGCCTGGGCCGCCGCGCGCAAGTCGGCGTAGACCTCGGGGAGCAGTGCTTCGACGCGTTCGCTCGCCCCACGCTGGTCGTCGAGGAGCAGGTCGGCGGTCGAACGGGCCGGCACAGGGGTCATCGAGGGACCAGTATGCGCCTGACCGGCCGTCACCGGATCGTGAGGGCTCGTGAAAAGCGCGACGAACTTCCGGGATTCATGAGCCTCGCATCCGCCCGCCCGCGCTTGTGCGGTCGAGATCCACGGCGGGGGAGCGCGGCCGTCGCCGGACCCGCGCCGGACCCCGAGCCCACGACCCTCCCCAGCACCATGACCCGATCGCTCCACCTCACCCTGCCCTTCCTGCTCGCACCGCTCGTCGCCTGCTCGGCGTCGCCCTCGTCCGCTTTGACCGAAGCCGACCTCGCATCGATCCGCGCGACGGATGCAGCCTGGATCGAGCTCGCCACGGCGGGGAACTTCTCCTCGCTCGTGAAGCGTTGCTACGTCGAGGACGCGATGCTCCTGCCGCCGAACGGACCGGTCGCGAAGGGTCGCGCGGCGATCGAGGCCTCGTTGCGCACGTGGCCGCCGATGCAGGACCTCGTGATCCAGGCCGACGAGGTCGTGGGCGGCGGCGACATGGCCTACGGCCGCGGGATGTACTCGACGACGTTCCTTCCGAAGGGCGGCGCGCCGATCGCGGAGAAGGGCAAGTTCCTCGTTATCTGGCGCAAGGACCACGACGGCGAGTGGCGGATGGCGCGCGACAGTTTCAGCTCGGATCTGCCGGTCGTGGGGCAGTGAGAGCCGGCTGAGCGAGCCCTGAGCCCAACTCCGATCGAGAGAGAGCGCGTATCGCGTCTCGTGCAGCGCCGACTTCCCGCTGGCGGCGCGCGCAGCGCGACGAGGCGTCTGTCGAGACTGTCGATCGAGCGCGCAGCGCGACGAGGCGTCTGGCACACTCTTCACGATGGAAGTCCGTCAGATCTTCGCGCACGAGATCGAGCTCGCGTTCCCGGTCGTCGTTGAGCTTCGTCCGCACCTCGACCTCGAGGAATTCCTGCGCTCGGTGCAGCGCCAATCCGAGAGCGGCTACGAACTCTGGGGCGCGTTCGAGGGCCGCGAGATCCTCGGCGTGATCGGGTTCCGATCCGCGCAGAACCTCTCACGCGGCTCGCACCTCTTCGTCGACGACCTCGTCGTGACCGCGAAATCGCAGACGCGCGGGATCGGTCGCGCTTTGATGGCCCTTGCGGAACGCGAAGCTCGGCGGCACGGCTTCGATGGCGTGTACCTCGACAGCCGGGCGACCGCGCTCGACTTCTACACGAAGCTCGGATACGCGCCGCACGCGGCGACGCTCGTGTGGAAGGACCTGCGCGTCACGAAGCCCTGATCACGAGGTCTTGAACTTCTCTTCGATGCGGTCCGCGAGCCGCTCGTGAGCGCGCATCGCACGCCAGCCGATAACCATCCAGAAGATGGTCGTGACGATGGAGACCATCGTGGTGAAGACGACCAACGCCGTGCTGGCGCCGCCGCTTTGTGTGAAGTTCATTGCAGGCCTTTCGTGTGGGCTCAGAGGAGCATCGCGAGGAAGAGGAAGAGGAGTACGACGTTGATGCTGACGATGAGCACGATGGTCACGAGGAGGAACTTCTCGCGGTCATCGTGTCGGCCGAGGAGTCCGTAGCTCGGAGCGGCGCGCGTCGCGCCGTCGCGCGGTTTCGTGGATGCAGCTGGAACACCCGCAGGAATCGGTGGCGGCATCACGATGGGCCCCTGCGCCGCGCCGATGCCCGTCTTGACCTCCGACACGTTCTGGTAGCGCCGATCCGGCTCGCGCTCGAGCGTCTTGAGCACGACCTCGTCGAGCCGCACGTCGAGCTCGACGCGCTGACTCGGCGGCGGAAATCGCCCGACCGGCAGCTCGCCCGTGAGTAGCTCGTAGAACACGACTCCGAGCGACTAGATGTCCGCGCGATGATCGACTTCGAGCGGCGTGCGCCACTGCTCCGGTGCCATGTAGAGCGGCGTACCCATGACCTGATCGATGCGCGTCAGGTGCGGACTCATCGTGCTCTCCCTCACGACACGCGCGAGGCCGAAGTCGA
>JAYTBY010000678.1:0-6379 GCA_043736755.1 Planctomycetota bacterium
CTGGGCCCGAGAGTCAGGACGGTGACGTCACCGCCGTGAGCCTCCTTCGCCTGGATCGCGGCCTCGACGGCGATCTCGTCGTAGAACGAGGCCATGTACTGCCAACCCGTCGGGTCGAGCGACTTGCCATCTCCACCGACCTTGGCCTGGGCCTCGGTCGTCGGGACGCGTTTGATGCAGGCGACGATCTTCATCAGGTGTACTTTCGAGCCGTTCCGCCGCGTTTCGGGGGACTTTCTCGGGCGAACAGGCTACTCGCACCTCCCGACGACCGGCAAGCACCGGTCGTCCCGGTTAGTCTGACCTCCGATGCAGCGCTTCTCCGGAGAATTCGACGTCGTCCTCGCCTCCGTCGACTACGTGGAGGCCGAGCTAGCGCGCGACGTACTCGCCGCGGTCGGCATTCCATCGATGCTCCACGCGCCCGACTTCGACTTCGCCGAGTTCGGCGTCGCCGCCTACGGTCAGGTGCGCCGCGGCGACCTGCTCGTGCCGCGGGGCACTCGGGAAGCTGCTCGCGCCGCGCTCGTAGCCGCCTGGGGCGAGGACGTGGTGAAGCGTCACGAAGCGGGCGGGCGCGAGTGAACACGCTCCGTTCATGAGCGGATCCGTCCGGCGAGCGCCGCGACTCACGGAGTGCTCGACGAGTCCGAGCCCGTTCATCGGGTTGAATGTGGATGCCGAGCAGAATGCGAGCGAGTTGCGGTACCGGACTTGGTGCTTGCGCGATCCCGGCGGGCTGATCGCTCCCGAGACGGGCCCGAGGACGCGCTCGCGGGTACGACGAGGACGAGGAGGCGGATGGACACGCTCTTCGTGGGATGGAGTCGCCGACAGCGAAGCCGACTTGCCGCCGAGGCCGGGGCTGGTGATGGTCTGGATGGGTTGCGCCGATTCCGAGGAGCGCGTCGTCGTCCCGTTGCGAGAACAACTCGGATTCTCGTCGAGCGAGGGATTGCCGTCCGAGCAGAGGCCCTACTCGGTGACGCAGTCCGAGCCGGCTTTCCTTCCTCGAACTGGCGCAGTCGATCCCGTGGGCGCCCCGAGCAGGCTCTAGACTCTTCCCCCGTGTTCACACGCATCCGGGCGCCCACCGACGCGTCGCCTCCGAGGCCGAGTCCTCGCGAATGGTTGTTCCTCGCGCTGATGACCGCGATGTTTGCCGTGGTCCACACGATCGGGCTGGACTGGCATCTGCCGCATCACGGTCACACGGACGAGATCGTGCTTTGGCTACAGCTCCAACGAGAGCGCGGGTTGGAGCTCCAGCCGCACGAGCGTCTCTTGGCGCTCTGCTATCCCTCGCTCCTCGGGAAGCTCGCGAGCTTCTTCGTCCCGAGCGGAACGGCGGTGCCCACGGACTTCGAAACCCTGCGCAACGCCGCGGGGCGGGACGTGGTCGGCATCCGCGCGCTCGTCGCCGTGCTGTCCGCGCTCGTCGTCCCTGCGACGTGGTTCGTCGCGCGCCGGATCGTCGCTTCCCCGTGGGCGTTCCTCGCCGCCGGCCTCGCGGGATCGAGCACGATCGCGATCTGGTACTCGTCGATGGGGCGACCGCACGCAGTGGTCGCGGTGTTCACTACCGCGACCGTCGCCGCATCGCTGCGAGCGCGCGCGAGCGGACAGTTCCTCGATTTCGTGCTCGCGGGCGCGTTCGCAGCCGCCGCCGTGAGCACACTGCACAGCGGCGCATGCGCGTGCGTCGCGGTTGCCGCGGCCTGGTTTTGGTGCGAAAAACCGCGCTTTGGGACGCCACTCGCTGGCGCCGTGGCGGCAGCCGCGCTCGTCTTGACTGGAATCCTCGTCTTCCTGCGCGGCGAGTCGTTGCCCGCGCTCGAGGTGCAGTCCGCGCCGGGAGACGACTTGCTCTCGTTCCTCGGCATGGGCGTGCACAACGTCGACACGGGCTACTTCAATGCCGGCGGATTCGAGCGATTCGTGCGCGCCATGCGGGACTACGAGCCGGTCCTGTCCCTTCTCGCGATCGCAGGCGTCGTGGCGCTCGCCCTCGCGCCATCCGAGAGTGGACGAACGTCCACATCGCGAGCGGTGCTGCGCACTTGGTTGGCCCAGCCGCTCGCGCACCTCGTCCTGTTCGGCGCGTACGGCGACAGCTTCCAGCGGTTCTGGTTTCCGTTAATTCCGCACATCGCGATCCTCGCCACGGTGGGGGTCGCGACGATCGTCTCCGCTTCGCGCGGGAAGTTCCGCCTGGTCCCGCGCCTCTTCGTCGCCGCACTGCTCGTGATCCAGATGGTCGTCGCCGTGAAACTGGTCGTGCTCCGCGCGCGCGACGACACCTATGAAGTCGCAGCGCAGTGGGTCCGCGCGCATCCGGAGCACGCACCGTTCTTGGCCGGGCCTACCGTGGACCTCCCGCTCGTCCCCCGAGATCCCGCCTATCGGCAGCGACTGCTCGAGAGCCGATTGAGCTTCATGCCCTGGGTCCAAGCGCTGGGGCACGTCGATCCCGCGCTCCGAAGTCGCCTGCAGGTCGAGCTCCACGACCTGCCGCTGCGCCGGCGCGAGGAGCGTGAGCGTCTGACCAAGGATCCCGCGCGTTTCGTCGACGATCTCGGCGCCGGCGTCGTTCTGGTCGAGCATGTCCGTCACGACCGGCGCCAGATGTTCGGCGTGCTGCGCGAAGAACTGTTGAAGCGCGGTCAGCCGATCGCGACGTTCGAACCGCAGGTACTCGGAGTCCGTGGTGCGCAGCCGATCGACTACCTGTTGGACGGACCGCATGCGCCGGAAGCGTGGTTCGCGTGGAGCGCTTTGTGGGCCGCGCGTCTTGGCCCGGAGATCGAAGTGTTCGAGATCGCGCTCTGAATCAGCGCGGACTCACCGACGCGACACGCGCGTCGCGTCGCCCGGGATTGCTTCACAGGCTCCCGAGATCCAGCTCAGAGCGCTGTCGTCGCGCGATCGCTGACTGCTTCCCACTCGACGCCTTCGCCGCGTGAGCCGGGATTGAGGAGTCGCGCTGTCGCGCTGGCCCAACGTCCGCCCGTCGGGTGAGCCGGGAGTGTCATGCGGCACAGCTCGACCTCGCGACTGCCGCTGTCGTAGAGCAAGAGGCCAATTCGCGCGCGTGTGCTGCACGTCGGATCGAGATCGCCCGTCGGCCGCAGCGTGAAACTCTGCTCGTCCGTGTCGATCAGGCGCAACTCGAGTTCCGCGATCTGCGGCATCCGCGTGCGTTGGAGTCCGACGCGCAGGTCGCCATCGACCAAACGAACGTCGAGCTTCGGCCGCGCACCGAGTTTTGTGTGGCGGAGTAGACGGAACGACTCGCGTCCGATCGATCCACCTTCGCGCGTGTAGTCCTCGATCGGAACCGTGATCAGTTCGTAGCGCTCCAGCGCGCTCACGATCCGCGTGAGGCGCCCGGGCTCGCGCGGTGACTCGTCCAGGCCTTCGAGCCACGCGACGGCGATGTCCTCTGGCGTGGGCGGCTCGCGACGCATCGACGCGAACGGAACGACGTAGTCCGCATCGAAGGCGAGAGCTCGAGCGACGTCAGTGCGCTCGCGCCGGCCCCAAGACTTGGGGCGATCCTCGAGGATCGCTGGTTCCGTTCGGCCCAGGACGTCGATCACGTTGAGTCGCGAGAGATAGCCGATCGAGCCAGGCCACGGCGTGAGAACTGTCGCGTCAGGATCGGCGCGATCACGCAGGAAAATGCCCGTTTTTCGGAGTCGACGTGCGACTTCGATCTCTTCGACGACCCCGAGTCGGCCCAACGGTTGTTCGCAGTCGAAGCGCGCCGAGGCACTCGGTCGAATCCAAGCCTCGTGCAGGACCCTGAGCGGAAGTGGCCCGAGATCTCCCGGGACTCGGCTCGCGAACGCGGAAGCGATGAGTCCGCACCCGAAAACGAACAGTGTCGCTCGACGTCGTAGGGTCGAGACTCCGTCGAGGGCGGCGATCATGCCTTCTTGAACGGCGAGGCAGATGAAGGGCAGGGCTGGCGCGAAGGCTACGTGGAACGGCAACGGGCTCCGTCCCGAGAGCGCCGTCAGCCCGCACCATGCGATCGCGAGGAACACGGCATGCGCGCCCGTGCGCGACAAGGATCCGAGGACGAGCCACGCGGCCGGGAACACGAGTAGGAGGGGCGTGACACCGACGAATGCGAACTCGCGCAGGCTCGCCACGCCTTCGCGCCACTGTCCCTCCGATGGATGGGTCAGGGCGTAGAGGTCTGGCGCGACGACGAAACCGGTCGAGATGTGGCGCATGACGGCAACGCCCGCGAAGACACCGAGCGGCGCGGCGAACGAGGTCCAACTCACGACGCGCGCGACACTCTCGTCGTCGTTCGGCCGACCGAACGCTCGCACGAGAGCCATCGCCGTTACGAGCAGGATGCCGAGCGGATGGAACAGGACCGATGTCGCCGCGAGGGCTCCGAACCACACGGAACGTCCTCGTTCCATGGCGAAAAACGCTGCGACGGCGAGGAACGCATGCAACGCGATCTCTAGACCGCTGGCCGCGGCGGCTGCGAATGTCCCGCTGGCGGCGAGGAAGAGCGGCGCGATGAGTGACGCCGCGCGGCCCGCTTGGAAGCGCGAGAGGACCACGAGCGTCCCGAGCGCTGCCGCGATTCCGAACGACTGGACCAGCAAGTTGGTCGACAAATGCAGCGTCGGGCCGAAGCGCTCCGCGGCCGCACACAAAAAGACCCATGACATCGATGGATAGCTCTCGAATCCCGGCGAGCCCGAGTTCCACGTGAGCTGGCCGTCGTAGACGAGATTGCGCGCGAGTCGGAGCGCCGCGTAGGCCTGGTCGTAGGGGAACGCGAGCCTTCCGAGACCGTCGTCGTGGATGGCCAACGCGTGGGCGAGGAGCATCGCGAGCGCGACGAAGAGTGCGATCGCGCGGTTCACTGGGGTTCCGCAGCGACGCGCCGTCGCATCGAAGTCTTCATCGGATGGTCACCGTCGGCAGGCGCCCGAGTTCGAGTCGTGAGCGTGGTCTGACCTCGAATTCGCGCGCCAATTGCGTGCTGCCCGCGCGCGCATCGAGTGCGTAGCGCCCCGGCGGCAAGCCGCGGAATTCGAACCCGCCGCGCTCGTCCGTCGCGACGGGCGGCCACGGTCGATCGGCACGCGCGGTCGGGGCGAGCACCACGAGCGCCCCCTCGACCGACCGGCCCTCGGCGTCGACGAGATTCCCGGCAACCGCTCCGGCGACGAGGTCGATCGTGAGCGGGGCGGCACCGTCAGCGCGATGAACGAAGGGCCGCGCGACGGGCTCGTCCGTGGCACGCGAAAGGTCCGGCCAGGATCCGCCACTCGCCCAACCCGGGATCACCGCGACGCTGTATTCGCCGACGATGAGCTGCTCGAACGCGAAGCGGCCCGTCGCGTCCGCGCGCGATCGTCTCGGCAACGGCGCGTCGATCGACTCCGGAGCGTCTGTCGGAGTGAGCACGATCTCCGCGCCCTGCAGCTCCTGGTCCGCCGTGCCGATCAGAGTTCCGAGCAAGCGAGCCCGGACGAGGGGTGCGACGACGGGCGCCACGCGACGGGAATCGGGCAGACGCACGACGATTCGGTCACTCGACTCGGTGAGGACGAAGGCGAACGGGCGATGGTCCTCGGCCACCACACGCGCATCCCAAGGTCCGCGCTGGAGTCCTCCGAGTCGGAACCTCCCTTCCGCATCCGTATTCGTCCAGCGCGGCTCTTCGCCGGAGAGGAGCCACACCACCGCACCGACTTGCACGACGTCGTCGGCGTCCACGACTTGCCCTTCGACCGAACGGACGCGAGCGGGGAGCGGGATCTCAGCCAGCTCCGTCTGCGCCGGCGGCGTCAGTTGGATCGGGATCGTGCGCGGAGTGCGCGGTTCGTGAACGAGCAGTGCGAGTCCGACCGCGGCGAGCCCGAGAATCGGGACGAGCAGCGTCCAGTTCCGCCAGAACGGTCGAGTGGGAGCCGAACTCATCGTTCGGGTGCGCCCGTGCTCGCGCCCACGTGATGGAGGATCTCCGCGCGCAGCTGCGCGAGCGCGGTGAACTCCGAACAGTCGAGGTTCGCGATCGTCTCGCGGAAATCGTCGAGGCCCCGCTGTCCCGATCGATGCAGCCTCGAGAGTTCGATTCCAAGCTGCAATCGATCGCACAGCTTCACGAAGCGTGCTTCACGCGTGACGCAGGTCCGGATCTCGTCCCACAAACCCAGGGCATGATCGGAGAGAGGCTCGAGCAGCTCGTGCGCGGCGCGATCCTCGGCCGAGGCCTTCGCGCCGGCGGGGAGGAGTCGCGCCGCCGTCCGCGGCAGGTCGCCCATCGCCGCCTCGGGCACGTCGTGGACCAGGGCCAAGGCGATCGCGCGCTCGACATCGATTCGTGGCTCGACGCGGGAAC
>JAYTBY010000679.1:0-6375 GCA_043736755.1 Planctomycetota bacterium
ACCTTTTTGATCGATGCCGACGGAAAGGTCGAGCGCATCTGGTCGCCTGTGAAGGTCGAGGGGCACGTGGACGCGGTGCTCGCGGCCATCGCCGGCACCCGTGCTGCTCCGTCGCAGGCCACGAGTCGCGCGACCGCTCCGAAGGCCGCGACGGCGGCGAAGTCCTCGGCTACGATCGTTCCGCCTCGCGCGTCGGCCGCGAAGAAGCCCGCGGCCACGAAGTCTGCGACATCGAAGTCGCTCATCGCGAAGACCACCGCTGCTCGGAAGCGATCGGCGGCGAATAAGATCACCACGGTGAAGTCGGCCGCGAAGAAGCCGGCGACCAAGAAGGCCTGAGCAAGAACGGCGATCCCTATGGGCAAGAACAAGGAAAAGAAGCGCACGGATGCGCCGAACGGACAAGCGGACCTCGACACGAAAGGGGCCATCCGCGTCCTGAACAAGATCCTCGAGCTCGAGCTCGCGGGCGTCGTTCGCTACATGCACTACTCGTTCATGATCTTCGGGCACCACCGGATCCCGATCGTGAGTTGGTTGCGTGAGCAATCGACCGAGTCGATGGCGCACGCATCGCTCGCCGGTGAGCACGTGACGAACCTCGGCGGTCACCCGAGCCTTCAGATCGGCGACTTGCTCGAGACCCACAAGCACGGCGTCGACGAGATCCTCGCCGAGAGCTTGGAGCACGAGGGCGAAGGTCTCGCCGCGTACCACGAGCTGCTCGAACTCGTCGAGGACCGCAACGTGATGCTCGAGGAGTACGCGCGCGACATGATCGCGGCGGAGCAAGCGCACTTGCACGAGATCCAGAAGATGATGCGGCGATCGACCTAGATCGATCGGATCATGCAGCTCTTTCTACTGTCCAAGGCTGAAGCACCGGTTGCTGGCGAGGGCTCGACCCGTCGGCTGCGCGCGGAAGCCCCGCACAGACCACGTCTGACCTTCGCCAGCGGACGGCCCGGCTCCGCATTCCTTCCACGCTAGCCGCGTGTCCTTCCCGACACGCCGAGGTCACTCGCATGCTCGCTGATGAAGCGCTCGTCGCCCGACAACCCATCTTCGGTCGCCGGAGTGAGCTCGTTGCCTATGAACTGCTCTTCCGATCCGCAGGCGTCGACCACGCCGTCATCGGCTCGCCCGAGGTCGCGACGGCGCAAGTGTCCGTTCAGTCGATCCTCGACATCGGCCTCGATGACTTGGTCGGTGACGTGCCCGCCTGGATCAACGTGCCGCGCGGGGCCCTCGTCACGGGTCAATTTCGATTCTTGCCGCCCGCCCGAGTCGTGGTCGAAGTCCTCGAGGACGTGGAGGCCGATCCAGAAGTTCTGCACGCGCTCGGCTCCGCGCGTGAGGCCGGCTATCGGATCGCGCTCGACGACTTCGTGCTGAACGATCGCACGCGCCGGCTAGTCGATTTCGCGGACTTCGTGAAAGTCGATGTGCTCGGGCGATCGATCGAGGACGTTGTCGCAACGCACGCGACCCTTGCGCGCCGCGGCCTGAAGCTCCTGGTCGAGAAGGTCGAGTCACACGAAATGCGGGAGGCTGCGCTGCGTGCCGGCTACGACCTCTTCCAGGGCTACTTCTTCGCGCGACCCGAATCCATGCGCGGCCGACGCATGGCTACGGATCGCAACGCTCTCCTGCGGGTGTTCACGGAGATCCAGGATCCCGCGACGACGCTCGAGCGCATCGAGACACTCGTTGCGGCGGATCTCGGCCTAACGGTGCGTGTCCTGCGCTACGTGAACTCGACCTTCGTGGGCTTGCGCGAACGCGTCGATTCTCTGCGCCACGCGATCCTCATGCTGGGCTTGCAGCGTCTGCGCGACTGCGTCTCGATGTTGATCCTCGCCAGCCTCGGCGAGAAGCCCGCGCAGCTCGTCACGCTGGCACTCGTGCGCGCGCGGATGTGCGAGATCCTGGGCGAATCGATCGGCAAAGAGCAGCACCGCCACTTCAGCGCTGGACTGTTCTCTTTGCTCGACGCGTTTTTGGATCAGCCGATCGCGCAGGTCGTCGAGCGCATTGGTCTGGCCGAGGATCTGACCGGCGCGCTGGTACGCCGCGAAGGCGTTCTGGGTGCCAGCCTGCGTGTCGCCGAAGCCTGTGAGAGAGCGGCCTGGCACGAGCTCGAGGGCTCCCCCTGGACACCCTCTGTCGTGCGCGATGCGTACCTCGCCGCGCTGCGCTGGAGCGGGCGCGTCCAGGCGAGCCTAGATCCGGTCTGACGATCGGCGGTCGACGCGCGCCGCGATCAGGCAGCCCGGATCAGGGCCCAGAACGTCGGGTGGCGATCTCGCTCGCGATCCGCTCCGCGCGCGCGATCTGTGCCGAATCGAGCGCTGCGGTCAATCGTTCGAGATCTGCTGCCGCGCACGCGTCGCCGCTCGCGACGCACGCGCGGTACCACGCGAGAGCGGTCGCTTCGTCGCGCTCGACGCCGCGGCCAAGTTCGTACATGCGACCGAGCCGCGCTTGTGACGGTGCGAAGCCACGCTCGGCAGCACGCTGGAACCAACGCGCCGCCTCGCCGAGGTCGCGCTCGACGCCGCGGCCTTGCGCGTGGAGAAGTCCGAGGTCGTGCTGCGCGATTCCGCGACCTTGTTCCGCGGCGAGTCGCAACCAACGCACCGCCTCGACGTCGCTCTGCGCCACACCTCGGCCCGCAAGGTGCATCAGGCCGATCTGCGTCTCGGCGACCGCGAGACCTTGCTGCGCAGCCAGTTGGAACCAACGCGCGGCGACATCGTCGTCACGCGCGACACCGCGGCCGCGATAGTAGAGCCAGCCCAGCGAGAACTGCGCAGCCGCAACGCCGTCGTCCGCTGCCGCGCGGAACAGCTTCGCAGCCAGCGCATCGTCCTGTTCGACGCCCAGAGCCCCGAAGTGGAGGATCCCGAGGCGCGTGCGTGCTTCCGCGTCGCCTTGATCCGACGCGAGTGCGAACCAACCCGCGGACTGCTCGTTGTTCGCTTCGACGCCAACGCCGTCGGCGTAGATCGATCCGAGCAATCGTTGCGCCTTGGCATCGCCTTGCGTCGCTGCGAGCCGAAGCAACGTGCGCGCCTGCTCGGGGTTCTGAGTGACACCCTGGCCGAACAGGTAGAGGACGCCCCGGTTCGTCTGGGCTCGCGCGTAGCCTTGCTCCGCCGCGAGCGCGAACTGACGCGCGGCCTCGTCGTACGACTTCGCGACGCCGCGACCGTCGTAGTGGAGCGTCCCCAAGTTCGTGCGCGCGGGCGCGTGTCCCTGCTCCGCGGCGAGTCGATACCACTCGGCCGCAATCGCCGGATCGGCCGCGGTTCCGCGACCTTCGTCGTGCATGACTCCGACGAGGAACTGTGCGTCGGCATCACCGGCTTCGGCGAGCGGCGTCCACGTCGCGAGCGCGCGGACCTCGTCGCCGTCGTTCAGTGCGTGCCAGCCGTCGCGCTTCGCGCTGGTGCAGCTCGCGAGGCAGCCGAGTAGAAGCGTGGAGAGTGTGAAGACGATGCGAAGTCCGAGTGAGCGGGACATGAGGCTCGCTATCGGAGCCCTCCCGAGATCGGGTTGAGCGCATCGAGTCCGATGTCGAACGAGCGTCCCGCCCGCGCCTCTTTACAAAGAGCCGAGTCGTGCGGCCATCTCGCGCGCGAGCTCCTGCCCGGCCGCGATGCGATCGGTCGTCATGCGTCGCTCCAGCGCGTCACGACGCTCGCGCGCACTGCGTTCTCCGCTGGATTCCGCGCGCGTGTACCAAGCGAACGCGCGCGCGTCGTCCTGTGCGACACCGCGGCCCAGTTCATAGAGCATCGCGAGCCGTTGCTGCGCCGCGCCGACACCACGGTCGGCTGCGCGCTGGAACCAATGTGCGGCGAGCGCATCGTCCTGTTGCACGCCCTCGCCCTTCAGATAGAGCAAGGCGAGGTTCGACTGCGCGATCGCGACGTCGGCTTCCGCCGCGCGTCGCAACCACAACGCTGCTTCGGCGGGATTCGCCGCAGTTCCTCGTCCCTCCGCGAGCGCGAGTCCTAGATCGGCTTGCGCTTCGGCGAGCCCCTGATCGGCGGCGCGCCGCAGCCACGTCATGGCCAGCAAGAGATCCGCCGCGACCCCGCGACCCTTCGCGAGCGCCGTCGCCAAGCTGCGCTGCGCCGGCGCGAAGTCCTGCTCGGCCGCGGCGCGGAGACGTCGAACGGACTCGGCGGCATCGAGTTCCACGCCGCGGCCTTCGGCGAGCATCGTCCCAAGCACGAACTGCGCTTCGGCGTCGCCCAGATCCGCCGCGCGTGCGAGTAAGCGCGCTGCCTCGGCCTCGTTCTGCGCGACACCTTCGCCGCGCAGGTGCGCGAGCCCGAGGCCTCGAAGTGCCGGTGGATGACCCGCCTGTGCGGCGATCTCGAGGTGTCGGATGCGCACGGCCGGATCCTCGGTGAGCACGGCCAACGCGTAGTGCGCACGCGGGTCGCCGGATAGTGCCGCACGCCCGAACCAGTGCATCGCGATCACGCGATCGGGCTGCACGCCGCGTCCATCGGCGTACATCGTTCCGAGGATCACTTGCGCATCGACATCGCCGCGCTCTGCGCGAGCAACGACATCGCCCGCTTCCGAGGACGTGGGTTGGGGCGACTCGGCTGCCGGCGGCGCTTCCGATGACCGCTGGCTGGTGCCGCAGCCCACGATCGCCAGCGCCACCGCGATGGCCCCGAGTCCAAGGAGTTGAGTCACGAGTGCGGGAGACTATCCGCACGACGCGCCGACTCGATCAAGGGTTCGTGAAGAGCGCGAAGTCGGCCGAAACGGAGCTGATTCAGCGCGTTCGAGCCGTTGCGGCGACGATCCGCTCGACGACGTCCGCGTGAGTGAGGCCCGCACGCGCGGCGGCGAGCGCGAAGCCGGCGTCCGGGGAGATATCGGGGTTCGGATTCACGTCGATCACGAAGGGATTCCCGCGCGCGTCGAGGCGCATGTCGACGCGACCGTAGCCGCTCAAGCCGAGCACCGCGAATGCGCGCCGCGCGACGGACTCGATTCGTGCCCGGGCCGTCGCATCGAGATCGTCTGCGGCAGCGACCTGCGTGAGCGCCCAATCACGGCTCGTCTCGATCCATTTGCCTGCATACGAAACGATGCGCGGCATGTCGGGTGGGAAGCCGCGATAGTCGATCTCCGACAGCGGCAGGACTTCGAGGCCATATGGCCCCGCGAGGAGCGCGACGTTGATCTCACGGCCATCCACGAACTCCTCGACGATGGCGGGCTGTGCGTAGTGTGCGATCACGTGGGCAACACGCGCGCGCAGAGCGGCTCCGTCGCGCACGACGCTCGCCGACTCGATGCCATGGCTCGCATCCTCGCGCGAGGGCTTCACGATCGCGGGCATACGCAAGCCGTCGAGTGGCTCGTCACCGCGATCCATCACGACGTGGCGCGGCACGGGCACCCCGTTCATGGAGAGGATCGCTTGTGCAAGCGGCTTCTCGAGACAGAGAGTCATCGCGCGCGGCGGGGAGCCCGTGTACGCGAGCGCGCGCAGCTCGCAGGCCCAGGCGAACGCCGGCTCCAGCCGCGCATCGCCACCGATCGCCTCCACGAGGTTGAAGACGACATCGACGTCGATGGCTTCGACGAATGCGCCGATCTCGCGTCGCTCCATGGGCAAAGCGTGGAGGCGCGCATCGTGACCGCGCGTACGCAACGAATCGGCCACGGCCCGCGCGCACGAGACGACGCCTTGGACAGCGAGCGCATCCTGCGCGTCGCCAGCGACGAGCCCTGAATCGTCGTTGAAAACGACCGCGACGCGCGTCATCGAGCCCCGATCCGCGTGCGCGCCTCGTCGACGATGCCGTTTACGAGGTCCTCGTACGTGCGCCCGATGCGATCCCACAAAAGCGCCAGGTCGCTCCAACCCGGCGCGATGCCCGGGAGCGGGTTCGCTTCGATGAACTTCGGTGTCCCGTCGCGTCCGATACGCACGTCGATCCGAGCGATGTCGCGGCAGCCGAGTGCGCGGTGAGCGTTCAGAGCCACGTCCTCGATGGAGCGCACGAGCCGCGCATCCCGTTGCGGCGGAGCGATGTACTCCAGCTCCTCGCGCCAAGTTTGGCTGCGCTTCATCTCCAGTGAGTAGACGAAGTCCGCTACAGTCATTTGCTTCGGGACGATCTCCATTGCAGCGACGACGCGCGCGCCGATGCCCGTACCCACTACGGCTACGGTGAACTCCGCGCCGTTGCAGTACTCCTCGACGAGCACGGGCTCCGCATAGTGCGCGAGCAACGTGCCGACGCGTTCGTCGAGCTCTCCTGGGTTCGCGATCCGCGAGTTCTTGCGGATACCCATGCTCGACCCCTCGAAGAGTGGCTTCGCGAACAACGGGAA
>JAYTBY010000680.1:0-2928 GCA_043736755.1 Planctomycetota bacterium
CTCGCGCAGGGTTTCGCGCGCCTCTTTCCCGACCTCGACGCGGTGCAGCGCGCGCGGGTCCAAGCTGCGTGCGAAGAGGAGGAGCACCGCGTTTTGCGCGCCGGGGGCGCGGCACTCCTGCCCGGCGTGGCCGATACGCTGGCCGACCTCCGCAGTCGCGGCGTGCGGCTCGGGGTCGCCAGCAACTGCGGCGCGTCCTATCTCGCGAGCATGATGGACGACCTCGGATTGTCGAGGTGGATCGAGGAAGCGCGCTGTCTCGACAGCCGGGGAATCCGCTCGAAGGCCGACATGGTCGCGGACCTCCTCGCGACGTTCGGCACACGCGCGACCGTCATGGTGGGGGATCGCCTGGGCGATCGCGATGCGGCCTGGGCGAACGGCGTCCCGCACGTCCATCTCGCGCGCGGCTTCGCGCCGGAGGGCGAGGAAGTCGAGGCCGAAGCGACGATCGAGACCATGATCGACCTCGTACCGCGTCTCGAGCAGCGCACACGTTGGATCCAGGGCGCGCTCGAGTGGCTCGACGTCGATCTCGAGTCGCCGCCGCGTTCGATCGGCGTGACTGGGCCGCCCGGGGCCGGCAAATCGCTCTTCGCGCGCGACATCGCGCGGATCCTCGAGGCACGCGGTCGAACGGCGGTCGTCGTCGCCCTCGACGATCACCGCCGTGCCAGCGCGGAGCAGGATCTGTCGTCGACGGCGTTCATCGCCGGTGCGCGTCCACTGGACGTGCTCGGTCACGCGTACGACGTCGATGGACTCGTCGCGCGGATCGCGGCGCTTCCCGCGGACACGACGGCCGTCGTGCACGGACCGTTCCTGACGCATCCCGCGTTGCGCGCGCACATCGCGCGCATCGTTCACCTCGAAGTCGACGACTCGACTTCGCTGCGCCGTCTCGCCGGCCGCGACGTGCGCGATCACGGCCCTGAATCGATGCTCGTCCTGCGTCGCCACTTGCTGCCCGCGAGCCGCGCGTTCGACCTCGCCGTTCCGCCGCGCGAGCGCGCCGATCTCGTCCTCGACGCGCGCAATCCGCTCGGCGTGTAGGCTCAGAGCCCGTGAAGAAATCACAGGCGCCGCGCCGCGGAAGTGGCGCCACCAAAGTTTGAGAGCGCGTAGGCTCGATTTCTTCACGCGCTCATGAGCGCCGACCGCAACGATCGCTTCGAGAGGAACACCGCATGCGCTGGCAGAACGAACGTCGCAGTCAGAACGTCGAGGATCGGCGCGGAACTTCGGGACCGCGTCTGCCCGGCCGCGGAATGGTCGGCGGCGGTCTCGGTCTCGTCGTCGTGGTCGTCATCGTGATGCTCACCGGCGGCGACCCGTCGAGCGTGATCGGGATGCTCGGAGGTGAAGGGGATCCGAGTGGTTCGTCTGCGCCCGCGCGCGAGCGGACTGCGGAAGGTGACGAACAGGTTCAGTTCGTGGGAGCCGTGCTCGGTTCGACCGAGGACGTGTGGGCTCGCCTTCTCCCGCAGTACCAGGAACCCGGACTCGTCGTCTTCGACGACGCGGTCGAGTCCGCGTGCGGAACGCAGAGCGCCGCGGTCGGACCGTTCTATTGCCCGGGCGATTCGAAGGTCTATCTCGACCTCGGGTTCTTCCGTCAACTCGAGCGCGACCTCGGCGCACCCGGCGATTTCGCGCAGGCCTACGTGATCGCGCACGAGGTCGGTCACCACGTCCAAAACCTGCTCGGCACGTCGCGTCAGGTCCATGACCGCGAACGCGGCGCCTCGGAGGCGGAGAAGAACGCGCTCTCCGTCCGCCTCGAGCTCCAAGCTGACTTCTACGCCGGCGTGTGGGCGCACCACGCCGAAAAGGCCAAGTCGTTGCTCGAGCAAGGCGACCTCGAGGAAGCGCTGCGCGCCGCGTCGCGGATCGGCGACGACGTCCTCCAGAAGCGTGCGCAAGGGCGTGTGTCGCCCGACTCGTTCACGCACGGCACGGCCGAGCAGCGGATGCGCTGGTTCCGCCGCGGCTTCGACACGGGCGACTTGCGCCAGGGAGACACGTTCGCGGCGCGCGATCTGTGACGCGCTCGGGGGAGCTCCCCAACATCACGAGGAAGCGGGCCTGTCGCGCACGCGTCGATTGACGGTTCCGCACGTCCTCCTTACCCTCTTTCCCCCTCCACTCCTGGAGTGACCCTCGTGACCACCATCCCGAACGAGCGCGCCGGATCCGTCGTGATCCTCGCCGCAGGCCTGGGCAAGCGCATGAAGAGCGCGAAGCCGAAGGTCCTGCATGCCGTTTGCGGCCGACCGTTGATCGCGTGGGTGCTCGATCAGGCTCTCGCGCTCGAGCCCGAACGCATCGTCGTCGTGACGGGTCACATAGCTGACGAGGTCGAGAAGGCGGTGCGCGAACTCGGCTTCGGTGCGCGCGTCCGATTCGTGCGCCAGGAGCCGCAGCTCGGGACCGGGCACGCGCTCCAGATGTGCCTCGGTGAACTCGGCGCGGATCCGGGAGTCACGGTCGTCCTCTACGGCGACATGCCGTGTCTGCGGCCCGAGACGGTGCGCGCGCTCGTCGCGACGCAGCGCGCGTCGGCCGCGAATGGAATGGCGCTGCTGACCGCGGTGCCCGACGAGCCGCGCGGTTTCGGTCGGATCCTGCGCGACCGGGACGACGCCGTCTCGGGCATCGTCGAGGAACGCGACGCGACGCCGGAACAGCGCCTGATCGACGAAGTGAACCTGGGCGTCTACGCGTTCGACGGCAAGGGGCTCGTGGCCGCGCTGCCGAAGCTCACGAACAAGAACGCGCAGGGCGAGTACTACTTGACCGACGTCCTCGCGGCGTTCGTCGCTGGTGGAAGGCCCGTCGAGGCCGTCGAACTCGCCGACGTCGAAGAAGGTCTCGGCGTGAACACGCTGGCGCACCTCGCCGAAGCACGTTGGGCGCTGCAACTGCGCA